>NZ_JBFRDQ010000115.1:0-13010 GCF_052113865.1 Allobosea sp. TAB14
GGCCGGGGCTGGGCGTCGCGCCCTCCGAGGAGGCGTTGAATCTGCTTCGCAAGCACTGACCGTAACCGCCGGACAACACGGCAGAAAAACGAGAGGGAGAAACGTCATGAGGATGCTGGACTGGAAGCGGCTCGCCGCCGCCGGGCTCGTCACGCTCGGCACGATGACGGCCCTGCCCGCGCTCGCCCAGAACAAGGTGCTGAAATTCGTCTCCTGGCAGAAGGACGAGCGCGGCACCGGCGACTGGTGGGGCTCGGTCATCAAGGAATTCGAGGCGACCCATCCGGGCGTCAAGATCGAGTGGACCAAGGTTGAGCGCGGCGCCTTCGCCGACACGATGACGACGCTCTTCGCCGGCGGCCAGCCGCCGGACATCGTCCACCTCGCCTCGTTCGAGTTCCAGAAATTCGCGGACAATGGCTGGCTGGAGCCGCTCGACCCCTACATCAAGAACGCCAAGCTCGACCTGAAAGGCTGGGCCGGCCAGGACACCTGCACCTGGAACAAGCAGAATGTCTGCGTGATGATGCTCTATTTCGGGTACTTCATGGCCTATAACGAAGACCTCCTGAAGAAGGAGGGGCTCGAGGTTCCGAAGAACTACGCGGAATTCCTCACCGCTGCCCGCAAGCTCACCAAGGACATCAACGGAGACGGCATCGTCGACCAGTTCGGCACCGGCCACGAGACCCGTGGCGGCGGCGGCCAGTACATGTCCGAGATGATGAACTACACGCTCGACGCCGGCGCGCGCTGGACCGACGAGAACGGCAAGGTCACGATCAACACGCCGCAGATGATCGAAGGCCTCACCCGCTGGAAGACCATCGTCAAGGAGAACCTGACGCCGCGCGACCTCGCGGCCGGCGAAGTCCGCCAGCTCTTCGCCGATGGCAAGATCGCGCTGAAGATGGACGGCCCCTGGCTCTGGCCGATCATCCAGAAGGGCAAGGCCCGGGACCAGATCAAGCTGACCACGGTACCGTTCAACCCGCCGGTCGGCGGCTCCTCGAACGTGCTCGGCATCGCCTCCGAGATTTCGCCGGAGAACAAGAAGCTCGCCTGGGATTTCATCGCGATCGCGACCTCCGACAAGTTCCAGTCGAGCTATGCGACGCTCGGGGCCTCGCCGCCGCCGGACCCGCGTGCCGACACGACCGGTGCCAGCAAGGAGACGCCGCATTTCGACCTGCTGGTGAAGGCCACCAAGGCCGCCGCCGATGCCAAGGTCGACCGGATCCCCAAGGGGCTCGAGCTGCAGTTCAATGAGTTCGCCAAGATGGTCATGGAGGAGAGCCAGCGCATGATCATCCAGGATCTCGACCCCAAGGTCGTGGCCGCGACCATGCAGAAGAGGGCCGAGGCGCTGCAGCAGCAGTGACGACCGTTCCCTTCTCCCCCTGCGGGAGAAGGTGGCTCGGCGAAGCCGAGACGGATGAGGGGTCGCGCCGCCTTGTGTGGTCAGCGCTCGTGCGAGGCACTCACGCCGGCAACGTCGAGAGACCCCTCGCCTCAACCCTCTCTCGCAAGGGGAGAGGGGGTCTGTCGCGGAACATGCTCCCTACCTGAAAGCCGCCCCATGTCCCGATCAGCCTTTCTCGATCTCGCCCGCCCGAGCCGACGCCATTGGCTCGGCTACCTCCTGCTGTTGCCGGCGGTGCTGCTGATCGGGCTGATCATCGCCTATCCGCTCTTCGTCTCGGTCGATCTCTCCTTCCAGAATGTCGGCATTCCCCGGCTCGACCAGCCGCGGCGGCCCTTCACGACGATGAACTACGAGCGGCTCTTCACCTCGCCGGAATTCTGGAACGCGAGCTGGACCACGCTGAAGCTCGTCGTGATCGTTTCCTTCTTCTGCTTCCTGCTGGGCCTCGGCACGGCGCTGCTGGTCAACAACCGCTTCAAGGGCCAGTCGCTGGCGCGCCTGCTTGTCGCCCTGCCCTGGGCGGTGCCGGAAGTCGTGGCCGTCGTGGTCTTCGCCTGGATCTTCGATTCCTCCTTCGGCCTGATGAACTGGGTCTTCATCCGGCTCGGGCTCGTCGACACCACGATCAACTGGTTCTCCTCGCCGGAGGCCGCCTTCGCCGTGGTCTGCGTCACCATGATCTGGAAGGGCTACCCGTTCGTCTCGATCATGATGCTCGCCGGTTTGCAGTCGATCCCCGAGGATTTCTACAACGCGGCCCGCGTCGACGGCGCCAATGCCTGGCAGCGGCTGATCAACATCACCCTGCCCTCGCTGATGCCGGTGCTCGGCGTGACCCTGATCCTCGTCATGCTCTGGGTCTTCCGCGACTTCTCGATCATCTACGTCATGACCGGCGGCGGGCCGCTGAAGGCGACGCAGACACTCTCGATCATGACCTACGAGCAGGCCTTCGGCTTCTTCAAGATGGGCTACGCCTCTGCGATCGGCGTGGTCACGCTGGTCATCTGCGTCATCGCGAGCCGGCTGCTGATGGGCCGGGCGCCCGAGAACATCTGAGGAGGCGCCGATGAAACGCAAGCTCCCCGCAGCCGCCCTGCTCTATGTGACGGTGATCGTCACCTGCGCGCTCCTGGTCTTCCCGATCTATTGGCTGATCGTCACTGCGCTGGCGACGCCGGCCGAGCTCAGGGCGCTGCCGCCGACATTCTGGCCGACAGCCCCGCGCTGGGGCGTCTTCGCGGAGATCATCGAGCAGCGGCCGATCCTGCTCTGGCTCGGCAATTCCGTGCTGGCGGCGGCGGGCGCGGTGACCTTGTCGATGCTGGTCTCGGTGCTCGCCGGCTACAGCCTCTCGCGCTTCCGGGTGCGCGGCGGCCAGTCGCTCGGCCTGTTCATCCTCACCGCCAAGATGCTGCCGGCGACGCTGCTCGTCATCCCGCTCTTCGGCATTTTCCGGATGACGGGGATGATCGGCAGCCTGTGGTCGATCATCCTCGCCCACGCCACGCTGATCGTGCCCTTCACCACCTGGATGCTGAAGGGCTATTTCGACACGATCCCGCGCGAGCTGGAGCAGGCGGCGATGGTCGATGGCTGCTCTCCGCTCGGCGCGATGGTCAGGGTCATCCTGCCGGTCTCGGCGCCGGGCCTGGCGGCGACAGCGCTCTACGGCTTCGTCCTGTCCTGGTCGGACTATGCCTATGCCCGCACCTTCCTGACCAACGCCCAGACCAACTGGACCGCCAATCTCGGCCTGACCACGATGAAGGGCGAGTATGTCTCGAACTGGGCCGATATCTCGGCAGCGGCGCTGATCGTCGCCCTGCCGGTCCTCCTCATCTACCTCTTCCTCGAACGCTACCTCGTCGGCGGGCTCACCGCCGGCGCGGAGAAGTGAGCTCACGCATGGCCGGTATCAGCATCGAACGCGTCACCAAATCCTACGGCCCGCTGCAGGTCCTGAAGGACTTTTCGCTTGAGATCACGGATGGCGAGTTCGTCGTCTTCGTCGGCCCCTCCGGCTGCGGCAAGTCGACCATGCTGAAGATCCTCGCGGGGCTGGAGGAGGCGACCTCGGGCACCGTCCGGATCGGCGGGCGCGACGTCACCGACCTCGCGCCAGGCGACCGCGACATCGCCATGGTCTTCCAGAACTACGCGCTCTATCCGCATCTGACGGTCGCGCGGAACATGGGCTTCGGCCTGAAGATGCGCGGCATGCCGGCGGCCGAGATCGAGCGGCGGGTCAACGAGGCCGCGCAGATCCTCGGCGTCGCTCATCTGCTCGACCGCAAGCCGAAGGCGCTCTCCGGCGGGCAGCGCCAGCGCGTCGCGCTCGGCCGGGCCATCGTGCGCGAGCCGCAGGCCTTCCTGATGGACGAGCCGCTCTCCAATCTCGACGCGAAGCTGCGCGTCCACACCCGCGCCGAAATCTCGGCCCTGCACCAGCGCCTGAAGACCACGACGATCTATGTCACGCACGACCAGACCGAGGCGATGACCATGGCCGACCGCATCGTCATCATGCGCGACGGCGAAATCCAGCAGATCGCCGATCCCGACACGATGTTCCGCAAGCCGGCCAATCTCTTCGTCGCCGSCTTCATCGGSTCGCCGGGCATGAACTTCTTCCGCGCTGAGTTGACGGGCGCGCGCACAGCCCGGCTGCTCGGGCGCGAGATCGAACTGCCTCTGGCGAAGGCGCCCGGCACCCGCGAGCTGCTCGTCGGCCTCAGGCCCGAATATCTCAGCGCAGGCGCAACCGGCCCCGTCACCTTCGAGGCGACGCCACGGCTCGTCGAAAGCCTCGGCAGCGAGAAATACCTTTATCTCGACCTGGCCGAGGAGAACCGCACCTCCCTCAAGGATGCCGGCAGCGACGACCGCCGAGCGGACCAGTTCATCGCCCGCGTGATGGATGCCGACCATGTGACACAGGGACAGCCGATCCCGCTCTCCTTCGATCCGGCGCGCCTGCATCTCTTCGATCCCCAGACGCATCTCGCCCTGAACTGAGGACAGCGTAGCCATGGCCATTCTCGTCACGGGCAGCGCCGGGCGCATCGGTTCCCGCGTCGTCGACCGCCTCCTCGCCGAAGGGCAGACCGTCACCGGCTTCGACCTGCGCAGTGCGGGGCGCTCCCAGCCCGGCTATCGCGAAATCGTCGGCGCCTTCGACGATCCGGCCGCGGCGCGTGAGGCGGTGAAGGATGCCGAGGCGATCCTGCATCTCGGCGCCTTCATGTCCTGGCTTACAGCCGATGCCGACAAGGTCTTCCGTGCCAATGTCGACGGCACGCGCATCCTCATGGAGGAAGCGGCTAGGGTGAAGCCCGCTCGCATCGTCTTCGCCAGCTCCGGCGAGGTCTATCCGGAGAACGTCCCGGACTACCTGCCGGTCGACGAGGACCATCCGCTCAAGCCGCGCTCGACCTATGGCCTCTCGAAGCAGCTCGGCGAGGAGATCATTCGCCTCACCGAGCGCAGCGCCCGCATTCCCGCGACGATCCTGCGCTTCTCGCACACGCAGGACGCGGCCGAGCTGCTCGATGAGACCAGCTTTTTCTCTGGCCCCCGCTTCTTCCTGCACCCGAAGATCCGCCAGCAGGAGGGCTTCGGGAATGCGGCCGCGGTCGCCGCGCTGAAGGCCGCCGATGACGGCACGCCCGCGCTGGTGCTCTCGCGTAACGAGAACGGCCGGCCCTTCCGCATGCACATCACCGATGCCCGCGACATGGTCGACGGCATCCTGCTCGCGCTGAAGAGCGAGAAGGCGGCCGGGCGCACTTACAATCTCGGTGCCACCGCGCCCGTCGATTTCGCCGACGCCTTGCCGCTGATGGCGCAGGCGACGGAGCTGCCTCTGAAAACGGTCGACCTGCCCGGTTCCGGCGTGTTCTACGAAACCTCGAATGCCCGGATTCGGGCCGAATTGGGTTTCGAGCCGCAATGGACGATCGAGCGGATGATCGCGGAGGCCGCAGCAGCGCGCGCGGCCCGCGCGAAGGCGGGCTGAGGATGCAGGAAGAGCGTGTCCTACCCCCGAAGGAGCGCGACGTCCCGGTCGGCGCCGCCGCGCTGGCCAAAGGCCTCTATCTGCTCGAGGTCATCGGCGAGCACCCGACGCCGCCGCGCTTCAAGGATCTGCAGGCGGCGACCGGGCTCGCCAAGGGCACGCTCGCCCGCCTGCTCAATACGCTGCTGCTCTTCCGTTTGATCCGGCACGAGGACAGCGACAACACCTATCGGCTCGGCCACAGGCTGTTCGAACTCGCCCATCGCGTCTGGGAATCCTTCGATCTGCGCGGCGCTGCCGCGCCCATGCTGGAGCGGCTGGCGGAGGAAACCCGCGAGACGGTCGCGCTCTGCGCCATCGATGGCGGCGAGGTGCTCTATATCGACCAGCGCAGCCGTGGCGGCGCCTTCGGCTTCCGCATCGAGGCGGGGCGCCGTGCGCCTCTGCATTGCACGGCCGGCGGCAAGGCGCTGCTGGCCTTCGCGGCCCCCCATGAACGCCGGGCATTGCTCGATGCGATCACGCTCGAATCGTACACTCCTGCGACCATCACCACGGAGGACGCGCTCCTCGCGGATCTCGCTCTCGCACAGGTGCGCGGCTACTCCGTTTCGCAGGAAGAGCATCTGCCAGGAGTGTCCTCCGCGGCGGCGCCGATCTTCGACCATACCGGGCGAGCGGTGGCCGCCATCGGCGTGTTCGGCCCTTCGACGCGGCTGTCGAACGATCGCCTCCACACGACAGGCCGCGACTTGATGGCCGCCGCGCGCCAGATCTCCGGCAATGTCGGTGCGGTTCCGCCCAACAGCATCGCGCCGCCCTCACCCGCCCACCGGCAAAGCGAGAGCGACGCCGAATGCGTGCTGCCCTGGGGCGCGCATCTGGCGGAAGGCCCGCTCTGGTCGGCCGCCGAGCAGCGCCTCTACTGGGTCGATATCCTCGCCCCGGCGGTCCACCGCTTCGACCCGGCGACGCGGACCAATCAGGAGGTCAAGCTGCCGCGCCTCGTCTCCGCCGTTATCGAGAGGCGGCAGGGCGGGCTCGCGGCGCTGACGCAGGAAGGGCTGGAAAGCTTCGATTTCGCCAGCGGCGCCTTGTTGCCCCTCGTCGACCCGGAAAACGACCTGCCTGACAACCGCTTCAACGACGGCAAATGCGACCGGCAGGGCCGGCTCTGGGCGGGATCGATGAGCCTCGATGCGAGCAAGCCGACCGGCTCGCTTTATCGAATCAACGGCGATCTGAGCTGGAAGCGGGCCGATGGCGGCTTCCGCGTCGCCAACGGCCTCGACTGGAGCCCCGACGGCCGCATGTTCTACTTCACCGACAGCGCGCCCGGCCGCATCTACGCCTATGACTTCGACATGGCCTCGGGCGCCGTCTCCAGGCGCCGCATCTTTGCCGAGATCGACCCGGCCGAAGGCCGTCCGGACGGCCTCGCCGTGGACAGCGAAGGCTTCATCTGGTGCGCGCTCTGGGACGGCTGGTGCGTGCGCCGCTTCACCCCGGATGGCCGCCGTGATCGCGATATCCGTCTGCCGGTACCGCGCCCGACCAGCCTCGCCTTCGGCGGCGCCGATCTTTCGACCCTCTTCATCACCACGGCCCGCATTCGCCTGCCCTCCCGCGTGCTGGCGGAAGCGCCCTTCTCCGGCGGCCTCTTCGCCGCGCCCGCGCCGGTCCCCGGCCTGCCCTCGACGAGCTTCGCGGGATGACGGTCGAAGCCACCTATCCGGACCTCAAGGGCCGCACCGCCCTCGTCACCGGCGGGGCCGACGGGATCGGCCGAGCCACCGTCATCGCACTGGCCCGCCAGGGAGTCCGCGTCGGCTTCATCGACATCGCGATCGATGCCGGCCGGGCGCTCGAAACCGAATTGCGAGCAACAGGCGCCGATTTGGCCTTCGCCTGCGCCGATCTGCGCGACGTCGAGGCTGCCCTGGCCGCCGTCGATGTCCTTGAGACGAGGCTCGGTCCCGCTGCGATCCTCGTCAACAATGCCGGCCATGACGAGCGGCATGCCTTCGCTGCCGTGACGCCGGAGTACTGGGACGACCGCTTCGCCGTGAACCTGCGGCCGATGATGTTCCTCGCCCAGAAGCTCGCGCCCGGCATGGCGACGCTGGGTGGCGGCGCGATCGTCAATCTGAGCTCGACCTCCTGGATGAAGCGCTCGGCCGATCTCATCGCCTACACCACCGCGAAATCGGCGGTCATAGGCTTCACCCGCTCATTGGCGCGCGAAATCGGCAAGGACCGCATCCGCGTCAACTGCGTCACGCCCGGCTGGGTGATGACGCCGCGCCAGCGCGCCGAGCGCCTGACGCCCGAGCGCTGGGCCGAGGCCCAGGAGCAGCAGGCGATCAAGGGCGCGATCGAGCCCGAGGATATTGCCGCGATGATCCTGTTCCTCGCCTCCAATGCCTCGCGCATGTGCACCGGCCAGAACTTCATCGTCGACGCAGGGAGCGTCTGACAACGACGCGCCGAAGCTGCATGCCGCCGCACCCCGGCCATGCCCCGACCGAGCTTGAGCGCCCTGCCGGCCCATCCTAGTCTGAGTGTGCCGGCTGTCGTCGGCTGCTCGCGCCTCGCCTTCCGGCCGGCGCTCCCCCGAGTTCCAGGCGCATTCTCATGGCTACCTCCGACGCATTGGCCGCAGTCTTCGATCATATCGAGGCGAACCGGGCCGCCTTCCTCGACCGCCTGATCGACTATCTGCGCCACCCCAGCATCAGCGCCGAGAACATCGGCATCGTCGAGGTCGGCAATCTGCTGCTGGGCATGCTGACGAAGATCGGTCTCGAAACCAGCCTCGTGCCGACCGAAGGCCATCCGATGGTGGTCGCGCGCTGGGAGAAGGCGCCGGGCAAGCCGACCGTGCTGCTTTACGGCCATTACGATGTGCAGCCGGCCGACCCGCTCGACAAATGGCTTTCGCCGCCCTTCGAGCCGACGATCCGAGACGGGCGCCTCTATGCCCGCGGCGTCGGCGACAACAAGGGCCAGCACTTCGCTCAGATCCTCGCCATCGAATCCCATCTCAAGGTCCATGGCGAGCTGCCCTGCAACGTCATCCTGCTGCTGGAGGGCGAGGAGGAGATCGGCAGTCCGAACATCGCCGGCTTCGCGCGCGCCAACCGGCATCTGCTGAAGGCCGACCTCTCCGTCACCGCCGACGGCCCGCGCCATGCGAGCGGCAAGCCGAGCATCAAATTCGGCTCCCGTGGCGTCGTCTCCTTCGAGCTGCGCTGCCGCCATGCCAGCCGCGACGTCCATTCCGGCAATTTCGGCGGCGTCGTGCCGAACCCGATCTGGACGCTCGTCCACCTGCTGTCCACGATGAAGAACGCCAATGGCGAGATCACCATCGAAGGGCTGCATGACGATGTGCTGCCGCCGACGCCGGAGGATATCGAGGCGATCAAGCGCCTGCCGCTCGATATCGAAGGTTTCAAGCAGGGTTTGAGCCTCACCCGGCTCGACGCGCCGCTCGACCGCCCCTTCTACGACCGCCTCTGCTTCCAGCCGACGCTGACGATCAACGGCTTCCATGGCGGCTATGGCGGGCCGGGCACCAAGACCGTGCTGCCGAACGAGGCGCTGGTGAAGTGCGATATCCGCCTCGTCGAGGCACAGGATCCCGAAGACATCCTGCGCAAGGTCAAGGCGCATGTGGAGAAGCATGCGCCCGAGGTTGAGTTCATCGCCGAGGAGATGGGCATGCAGCCCTCGAAGACGCAGATCGCCTCGGCCTATACCGCGCCGCTGCGCCGTGCCTTCGTCGCCGCCCATGGCGAGGAACCGCTGCTGATCCCGGCCGGCTTCGGCAGCCTGCCGAACTACGTCTTCACCAAGATCCTCGGCATCCCGGCCTATGTCACGCCCTACGCGAACCATGACGAGGCCAATCACGCCCCGAACGAGAACATGACCTTGGACTGCTTCTACAGCGGCTTGCGGACGGGTGCTGCGCTGCTGCACGAGCTTGGGCAGATGCCAAGCCGGGACTAAGCGCCAGCCCAAATTTCCACGTCATTCTGGACAAGCCGCGAAGCGGCGCCGATCCGGAATCCATCATAGGCCTCCGCGCTCTGCGATGGATTCCGGGTCAAGCCCGGAATGACGGCGTGTTTCCGAACCACCCTGGAAGCACCTCGAACCTATGAGGCAGACGGCTCCTCTTCCGCACGCCTGCGCAGGACGTAAAGCCCGGCCCAGGCGCTCATCCCCGCGAGGCAGAACCAGGTCAGCGCATAAATCAGATGCGTGTTGCGGAAGCTGACCACCGTCAGCCCGCCCAATGGCAGAGGGCCGGGCTCGGAGGCAGCATCCGCATCGACGAAGTAGGGCGCGACCTGGCCGAGTCCGCCTGCCCCGGCAATCGCTGCGACATCGCGTGAATACCAGCGGCCGCCGGCCGCGTCGTTGCTG
Organism: Allobosea sp. TAB14; assembly: GCF_052113865.1. Classification (NCBI taxonomy): domain Bacteria; kingdom Pseudomonadati; phylum Pseudomonadota; class Alphaproteobacteria; order Hyphomicrobiales; family Alloboseaceae; genus Allobosea; species Allobosea sp. TAB14. Next base: position 9,879 of record NZ_JBFRDQ010000115.1, read on the forward strand.
CGCAGGAACCCGCCGCCCGGCTCGCTCAATCGCAGCAGCCCGACGAGATGCGTCTCGCCGCGCGCCGCCGCATCGCTGCGCTCTCCTGGCTCGCGCCGGTCTTCCGGCACGAAGCCGCGATTGACCAGAACCGTGAAGCCGCGCGCGGTTTGGAACGGCGCCAGAACCCAGAAGCCGGGTCCTTTCTCGGTCACGGCCTTCACCAGCGTCTCCGGCCCGGACAGATAGCGCCCTTCCAGCGCGACCCTCCGGTACTCTTCCCCGGCGATGCCGGCCCAATCCTCCGGCCCCGGCGCAGGGGCCGGCGGTGCGTGGATGYGCGCATCGACGCGCGCGATCAGATCGAGCTTCCAACTGCGCCGTTCGACCTGCCAAAGGCCGAGCCCGGCGAAGACGAGGGTGAGCAGGCCGATCAGGCCGAGAAGGGCAACCCGGCGTGCCGCCGATGGACGGCCGGTCTCGGCGCGCGCCGGGGCGGCCATGGCGACACCCTCACATCGGGTGGTCGCCGGGCGCCATCGGCATCATGTTGCTGTTGAGGTGGTACATCACCCACAGCGAGCCCGAGAGCRCGATCACCACGATGAYGATGGTGAAGATCARSGCCATCATCGWCCAGCCGCCTTCSGAGCGCGAATTCATGTGCAGGAAGTAGACCATGTGGACGACGATCTGCACCGCCGCGAAGGCCATGACCACCAGCGCCGTCACGGTCGAGTTGCCGAGCACGTCGCCCATCACCAGCCAGAACGGAATCGCGGTCAGGATGGCCGCGAGGACGAAGCCGGTGAGATAGCCGCGCAGCGTCGCATGCGAGGCGCCGTGATCGTCATGGCCGGCGCCATGTGCTTCGGCGTGGGCTCCGGAGTGGTCCTGCGATCCGCTCATTTCAGCACGCCCATCAGATAGACGAAGGAGAAGACGCCGATCCAGACGACGTCGAGGAAGTGCCAGAACATGGAAAGGCACATCAGACGGCGGCGATTGGCCTCGATCAGGCCGCGCTGCGACACCTGCACCATCAGCACGGTGAGCCAGATCAGGCCGAAGGTGACGTGCAGCCCGTGCGTGCCCACCAGCGTGAAGAAGGAGGAGAGGAAGGCGCTGCGCATCGGCGTCGCGCCCTCCAGGATCATGTGGTGGAACTCGTAGAGCTCGATGCCGATGAAGGCGAGGCCGAACAGGCCGGTCACCGCAAGCCAGCCCTGCACCGCGGCCTGCCGCCCCTTGTCCATCGCCAGCATGGCGAAGCCGTAGGTGATCGAGGAGAGCAGCAGCATGGTGGTGTTGACCGCCACCAGCTTGAGGTCGAACAGGTCGGCGCCGGAAGGCCCAGCCGCATAGTTGCGCCCGAGCACGCCGAAGGTCGCGAAGAGGACTGCGAAAACCAGGCAGTCGCTCATCAGGTAYATCCAGAAGCCGAGCATGGTCGAGCCGCCGGAGTGCTCGTGCTCGTCTTCCGTGACGTGGAAGACCGGGATGTCGGCCTTGTCGGAGTCCAGCGCTGTCGCCGTGGTCATCGTCATCCCTCAGGCCTGCCCGAGTTGCTCGGTGCGCGCATTCTCCTCGCGCAGGACCGTCTCGGCCGGGATGTGAAAGTCCCGGTCATAGTTGAAGGTATGGGCGATCGCCGTCGCGATCACCGCGATGAAGGCCAGCGCCGCCAGCCACCAGATGTACCAGACCAGCGCGAAGCCGCAGATCGTCGCGAAGGCGGAGATGATCAGGCCTGCGCCGGTGTTCTTCGGCATGTGGATCGGCTTGAAGCCACCCAGCGGGCGCCGATAGCCGCGCTTCTTCATGTCGGCCCAGGTGTCATGGTCGTGGATGACGGGCGTGAAGGCGAAATTATAGGCCGGCGGCGGCGAGGAGGTCGACCATTCCAGCGTACGCCCATCCCAGGGATCGCCGGTCGTGTCGCGCAACTGCTCGCGACGCAGGATGCTGACACCGATCTGGATGAGGAAGCAGAGGATGCCGAGCGCGATCAGCACGGCGCCGAAGGCCGCGATCACGAACCAGATCTGCAGCGACTGGTCCTCGAAATGGTTCACCCGACGGGTCACGCCCATCAGGCCGAGCACATAGAGCGGCATGAAGGCGACGTAGAASCCGATCASCCAGAACCAGAAGGAGARCYTGCCCCAGAACTCGTCGAGCTTGAAGCCGAAGGCCTTCGGGAACCAGTAGGTGATGCCGGCGAAGGCGCCGAAGACCACGCCGCCGATGATCACGTTGTGGAAATGCGCGATCAGGAACAGGCTGTTGTGCAAGATGAAATCGGCTGGCGGCACCGCCAGCATGACGCCGGTCATGCCGCCGATGACGAAGGTCAGCATGAAGGCGAGGAGCCACATCATCGGCAATTCGAAGCGGATGCGGCCGCGATACATCGTGAACAGCCAGTTGAAGATCTTCGCGCCCGTCGGGATCGAGATGATCATCGTCGTGATGCCGAAGAAGGAGTTCACGCTGGCGCCCGAGCCCATCGTGAAGAAATGGTGCAGCCAGACGAGGTAGGACAGGATGGTGATGACCACCGTCGCATAGACCATCGAGGTATAGCCGAAAAGCCGCTTGCCGGAGAAGGTCGAGGCCACCTCCGAATAGACGCCGAAGACCGGCAGGATCAGGATGTAGACCTCCGGGTGCCCCCAGATCCAGATCAGGTTCACGTACATCATCGGGTTGCCGCCGAGATCGTTCGTGAAGAAGTTGGTGCCGACATAGCGGTCCAGCGTCAGCAGCGCGAGCGTGCCGGCCAGGATCGGGAAGCTCGCCACGATCAGCACGTTGGTGCACAGCGCCGTCCAGGTGAAGACCGGCATCTTCATCATGTCCATGCCGGGCGCGCGCATCTTCACGATCGTCGCGATCAGGTTGATGCCCGACAGCGTCGTGCCCACGCCCGCGATCTGGAGCGCCCAGAGATAGTAGTCCATGCCCACCCCGGGCGAGTAGGCGGCCCCCGACAGCGGCGGATAGGCGAGCCAGCCGACCTTGGCGAACTCGCCGACGAAGAGCGAGGCCATGACCAGCACGACGCCGCCGACGGTCATCCAGAACGAGAAATTGTTGAGGAAGGGGAAGGCGACGTCGCGCGCGCCGATCTGCAGCGGCACGACATAGTTC
>NZ_JBFRDQ010000116.1:0-20938 GCF_052113865.1 Allobosea sp. TAB14
GCGATGCGATCATGGCGCGTCTTGGTGGTGAAGAATTCGCAATCCTGTTGCCTTCGAACGCGAGCGCCTCTGCCTACCAATTGGCGGAAGAGATAAGAACAGCGTTTAAACAAATCGCATTTGATACCGTAGCGGGTGAGGCACACCCGACGGCCAGTTTTGGCGTCGCGATTGCGCGGGAGGATGAAGGCCTCCCGTCTTTAATCGAGCGAGCCGATCATGCCCTCTATAGGGCAAAGGGCAACGGTCGAGATCGCGTTAATCTTGCCGAGTAAGCCACGCTAATATGGCCATCTCAGAGGGCTACTGCAAACGCCGGACCGACTGTCCGCTATCGGGCGAAGCCGACATCGACCGGATCGATCTCGTCTTCGATCGCGCCGCACCTGGCCACGCCGAGCCTCAAATTGGGATGCTCGCTTCACGGAATGTCGAATCACGCCCGACACGATCCCATGCTTCCGTTCCCCGAGAGATCGCCCACGCTCCCGCCCGGCCCCTCGTTACCGGCATCCCGACCAGCCAAACCCGCGGATAGGCCTACGCCCGTCCGGTTGCCGCGATAGGCTGCGGGACATGGCACGAGACCTGCCCTGCACGCGGGTCTGCGGGCTGACGGCGATGAGCATGGACGATCTGATGGCGAAGATGTTCGAAAGAGCCGGGCATGGCCGCAGGGGCGCGGCGAGAGCCGTTTTTGTTCTGCTGGCCATCCTGCTGCCGTCGCAGGCGGCCTGGGCAGCCGATTGGCGCTACTGCTATGCCGGCTCGGATCGGGAGCAGCGCTTCTACCTGTCGCAGCCCTTCCAGACAGGGCGGAGCCTCGACGTCCTGGAGCGCGCCTGGGAAGGCTGGCTGACGCAGCAGGGCCTGCCGCATGAGATGACGGGTTGCCCGCGCAGCTCCGACCGCCCCGGCATCGAGGAGACGATCCAGGCCGCCATCCGCTACAACCGCACGGTCGGGCGCAGCGCCGTCGAACTCAATTGGCGGGCCGACTGAATTCTTCAGGCAAGCCCGAGGCTGCGCCGCTCGAACATGCTCCCCATCACCGCGCGATGCTCGACAGGTCGCGCAGCGAGGATACCGGCACGATCGGAAGGATGATCCGCGAGGCGCGCTGCCCGTCGCAGAAGACCGTGTTGCAGGCGATCCGCCGCCGGCGCCCTCGCCCTTCCGGATCGAAGGTGTTGGGATTGACGTCGAATTTGGGGAAGTTCGAGGAGGAGATGTCGAGCCTGATCCGATGCCCGGCCTTGAACAGCGCCGCCGTGGCGAAAGGCTCGATGGTGATGCGGAACGGAACCTCCGTTTCGATCGGCTCCGGCTTCTCCCAGGAGTTGCGATAGCGGCAACGGAAGATGCCGTCCGTCAGGTTGAGCGCGAAGCCGGTGGGGTAGTCCGCGGAGGGCGGATGCATGTCGACCRGCTTGGCGGTGAAGTCGGTATCGGGCGCGTCGGAGGCGACCCAGAGCTCGACCGTGATCGGCCCGATCACGGCCATGTCCTGCTCCAGAGGCAAACTCTCGAAAGCGAGCACGTCGCGGCGCGCGATCAGCGGCATGCCGGCAGCGCGCGAGCCGAAGAAGCGCGGCCCCTCGCGCTGGTCGAAACCGCCGCCCTCGAAGATCGGCTGGCCGCTCGTCAGCGCGCCGCCGATAGTCGGCACCGGATCGGCCGGGTCGAAATCATAGCTCAGGGGCGGGGCGTCGTGAGCCGGCTGCTCTTGCGACAGCACGCCATTGCCGTGGAGATACCAATCCTGCAGCTGCGTGCCCGGCAGCGGCCAGGCCGAAGCCTCGATCCAGCGGCCGCCCTGCACGAGCCGCCCCTCGGCGTCCTTCTCGCCGGAGCCGCCGCCCATCAGGAACAGGCGCAGGGTGGGATCGGCCTCGAGGCCGTTGGGTTCGTCCCTGAGCCAGCGATCGAACCAGCGCCGGCGGAAATCGAGCCAGTTCGCGCCGACATTGCCGTCGAAGGGCGCGGCCTCGCCGAAGGATACGTCGCCGGCAAAGGTGGATTGGCGGTTCCCGTGCAGGCCGGGGCCCATGATGACGTTGACGTGGCGGCGGCCCGCTGCGCTCAAGCCGGCGAAATTGTCGAAGGTGGTCTTCACATAGACGTCGTACCAGCTCGACATCAGCATGATCGGGATGTCGGGAACCGCGTCGTAGAAGCCTTCAAGCCACAGGCCCGGCCGCTTCCATTCGGGGCCGAAGGTCCCGGCGCGCCACTGGTCGAGCAGATAGGTCTCGTATTCGGGCACCCAGCGCACCGGCGAGCGCCCCTCGCTCCATGGCATCACGCGGAACCAGGCATGCAGGTCCTCGGCCGCGAGGCCGGCGGCGACGACGGGGTCGGCGAGCGCGTCCGGGCTTTCCTGCGCCCGGTTATAGGCCCAGGTCGCCTGCTTGAGCTCGAAGGCACCGCCCTGCCGGATGCCGCAGAGGAAGGCGTTCGAGAAGCCGCCTGAATCGAGGATCATGCAGGTAAGGCCGGGCGGCGTCAGCGAGGCCAGCGCCGCCTGGGTATGGGCGGCATAGGACAGGCCCATCGTGCCGATCTTGCCGTTGCACCAGGGTTGCGCGACGAGCCAGGCGCAGGTGTCGTAGCCATCCTCGGCATCGGAGACGTATTTGACGAACTCGCCTTCCGAGCCGTAGCGGCCGCGACAATCCTGATAGACCACCGCATAGCCGGCCCTGACGAAATGGGCGGCCACGTCGGAGCGCGCCATCGGGCTGGCCTCGCCGCGGCCGATCTCGGCACGCGAGCGCTCGGCCTTGCCATAGGGCGTGCGCTCCATCACGACGGGAAAAGGACCCGGGAGAGCGCGGCCGTCCCGCGCCGGAAGATGGATGTCGGTGGCGAGCCGGATGCCGTCCCGCATCGTCACCATCACATCCTTCAGCGTCACGACATCGCCGGCAGCTTCCGCCGCAGGCGAGCGTTCGGAAGCGGCCGAAGCACCGCCCTTCATCGACAAGGTGCTCATTTCGCCAGTCCCGCGCGCGCCGCCGAGGTGTCCTCGGCCATGTTTGGCTCATAGGTGATGTTGGCCTTCGAGGCCCAGGCGATCTTCTGCCAGTAGAGCGGGACCACTGGCAGCTCGGCGAAGACCATCTTCGTCGCCGCCTGGATCGCGGCGATCCGCTTGCCCTCATCGAACTGCGTCAGCGCTTCCGCCAGCGCCTTGTCGAAGCCCGGATTGGAATAGCGCGCGCGGTTGAAGCCACCGGTTCCGGCCTTGGGGTCGGCGGTCATGAACAGGTTGCGCAGGCCGGGGCCCGCGGTCGGCGTCGTCGTGCCGAAGGAGAAGATGAAGGCGGAGAAGCTTTGGCGGCTCGCGGCGCCGGCATAGACATTGTAGGGCTGCGTCACGACGCCGTTCACCTTGATGCCGCCGCGCGCGAACATCTGGCCGATCGCCTGGGCGATGTCCTTGTCCCCGGCGAAGCGGTCGTTCGAGGAATGGATGGTGATGCCGAAACCGTCCTTCAGCCCGGCCTGCTGCAGCAGCGCCTTGGCCCCGGCGAGGTCGTAGGCGACGGGCTGGAGCGCGGGATCGAAGCCTCCCACGCCGTCCGGCACGAGCTGGCCGGCCGGGACGCCCGCCCCGTTGAGCAGACGCTCGACGATCGCCGGCACGTTGATCAGCTTGGCGAGAGCCTGCCGCACCCGCAGATCGCGAAGCGGGTTCGGCTTCAGCGGCTTGCCCTCCTTGTCGGTGACGAAGGGGCTTTCCTCGCGCGCCGTGTCGAGGGCCAGATAGATCAGCCGGGCCGAGGGGATCGCATGGACCTTGAGCCCCGCGGTCTTCTCCAGCACGGGCAGATCGGCGGGCGGGACGCCGTCGATCAGGTCGACCGCGCCTGAGCGCAAGGCCGCGACGCGGGCGGCGTCATTGGCGATGAAGCGGATCGTCACCGTCTCGAAGGCGGGTTTTTGCCCCCAATAGCCGTCATTGCGCGTGAGGACCACGCGGTCCCCCGGCACCCATTCCTTGAACCTGTAGGGGCCGGAGCCGACCAGCCCCTCGCCCTTGTTGTAGTCCTGCAGGCTCTTGCCCTCGGCGGCGGCCCTTTCGAGGATGTAGACGAAGCCGATCCTCTCCATCAGGTCGGGCGTCGGGACATCGGTCTTCACCTCCAGCGTCGTCGCATCGAGCGCCTTGACCGAAGCCACGCCGGAGACGTTGTTGGAGAAGGGCGCCGGGCTGTTGGGGACATTCCGGGCGCGCTCCAGCGAGAACACGACATCGTCGGCCGTGACCGGCTTGCCGTCCTGGAAGCGGGCGTCCTTGCGCAGGCTGACCCGCCAGGTCGTCGGATCGAGCGTCGCCCAGCTCTCGGCGAGGCTGGGATGCATGCCCAGATGCGCATCCGTCTCGACGAGCCGGTCGAAGATCTGCATCGCGATGTTCTGGTTGGGCCCGGTGCGGGAAAACAGCGGGTCCATCGCGGAGGGTTCGCTCGCCGTGCCGATGACGAGGTCGATGGCCCACGCCGATCCCGGCGAGGCGAGGCTTGCCAGCAGCGGGAGGAGCGCGGCGAGGCGGTGCTTGCGGGTCATCGAACTCTCCTCTTCAGGCGCCACCGGCCGGCAGCGGCACGGCCGGGGCGTCGTTGAGATGGCAGGCGCTGAGATGCCGTTCGGCGACCGGCTTCAGCAGCGGCCGGGCCTGCGCGCAAGGCGCGAAGACGCGCGGGCAGCGGGGGTGGAAGGTGCAGCCGGGCGGCGGATGCAGCGGCGAGGGAATCTCGCCCCGGATCGGGGAGAAGCTGCGCCGCCGCTCCTTGACCGAGGGCAGTTCGCGCAGCAGCGCAGTGGCATAGGGGTGGTTCGGCGCGGCGAAGAAGGCCTCGGCCGGCGCGGTCTCGACCACGCGGCCGAGATACATGATCGCAACCCGATCGCTGACGTGCTTCACCACGCTGAGATCATGGCTGATGAAGAGGTAGGTCAGGCCGAGCTCGGCGCGCAGATCCATGAACAGGTTGATGACCTGCGCCTGGATCGAGACGTCAAGGGCGGAGACCGATTCGTCGCAGACGATCATCCGCGGCTTCACCGCGAGCGCCCGGGCGATGCCGATGCGCTGGCGCTGGCCGCCGGAGAACTGATGCGGGTAGCGCTTGCGGTAGGAAGGGTCGAGGCCGACCTTCTCGAGCAGTTCGGCGACATAGTCGTCGACCTCGCCGCGCCGGATGAGGCCGTGGACGCGCGGCGCCTCGCCGACGAGATCGATGACGCGCTTGCGCGGATTGAGCGATGACATCGGGTCCTGGAAGATCACCTGGACGGCCAGGCGCATCTCCAGAGCCTCGCTGCGCGACAGCGAGGCGACGTCCTTGCCCTGCCAGAGCAGGCTGCCCTCGGTGAGTGGCAGGAGCCCTGCCAGCAACCGGCCGAGCGTGGACTTGCCGCAGCCGGACTCGCCGACGAGGCCGAGCACCTCGCCTTGCCGGATGGCGATGTCGACGCCCTCCACGGCATGGACGACCTCCTCGGAGACGTTGGCACCGAGAGCCCTGGCGAGCTTCTCCGCCGCATCCAGGCCACGGGAGAAGCGCCGGACCAGACCGCGCCCTTCGATCAGCACCTCGCTCATGCAGCAACTCCGGCCGGCAGCGGATGGTGGCAGCGGAAGCTGTGATCGCCGCCTTGCAACACGGGTTCCTGCTGGCAGATCTCCGTCGCGGCGAAGCAGCGGGTGCGGAAGGCGCATCCGCCCGGCCGTGCCAGCGGAGAGGGAGACAGGCCGGGGATCGGGCGCAGCTTCTCGCCCCGCGCCGCATTGGCAGGCAAGGCATCCATCAGGCCGCGCGTATAGGGATGAGCCGGCCGGTCGAGCACGTCGTCGGTAAAGCCGGTTTCGACGATGCGGCCGGCATACATCACCGCGATCCGGTCGGCGAGGCTGGCGACGACGCCCAGATCATGGCTGATCCAGATCAGCGCCATGCCGAATTCCGTCGCCAGCCGGCGCACCTCGAACAGGATCTGGCTCTGGATGGTGACATCGAGCGCCGTCGTCGGCTCGTCGGCGATGATGAGGTCGGGCCGGTGGAGCAGCGCGATGGCAATGGCGACGCGCTGGCGCATACCGCCGGAGAACTGGTGCGGATAGGCGTTCAGCCGCTCCTCCGGAGAGGGAATGCCGACGAGGCCGAGCGTGTCGCGGGCCCGCTCGCGCGCTTCCTTCCAGGGGACCGCGTCATGGGCGAGCACCGCCTCGACCATCTGCGTCTCGATGGAGAGCACGGGATTGAGCGTCATCATCGGGTCCTGGAAGATCATCGCGATCTTCTTGCCGCGCAGGCGCCGCAGCCTCTCGCTCGGCAACCCGACCAGATCCTCGCCCTGGAACAGGATGCGCCCGCCCGCGACCCGGCCGGGCGGCTCGATCAGGCCGAGGATCGAGAAGCCGGTGATCGACTTGCCCGAGCCGGATTCGCCGACGAGGCCGAGGATCTCGCCACGATCGATGCTGAAGGAGACGCCGTCCACGGCGCGGACCAGGCCGGCACCGCTGCCGAACCGGGTTTCGAGATTGTCGACGACGAGTACCGGCGTCATGGCTCAGCGCTCCGCCAGACGGGGGTTCAGCACTTCGCGCAGGCGGTCGCCGACGATATTGATGCTGAAGACGAGGATGAGCAGCAAAAGCCCGGGATAGACGCTGATCCAGTGCTGGCCGGAGAGCAGCACCTGATAGCCATTGGCGATCAGCAGCCCGAGAGAGGGCTGCGTGATCGGCAGGCCGATGCCGAGGAAGGACAAAGTCGCCTCGGCCGAGATCGCATTCGCGACCTGGAGCGTGCCGATGACGATCAGCGGCGAGAGGCAGTTCGGCAGGAGATGGCCGAAGAGCATGCGCGGCCGCGACAGGCCCAGCATGCGCGCCGCCTCGATATAGTCCTTGCCCTTCTCGACCAGCGCCGCAGCGCGAACGGCGCGCGCGAACATCGCCCATTGCACCAGCACGAGGGCGAAGATCACCTTGCCGACGCCCTGCCCGAGAATGGCGAGCAGCATCAGCGCGACGAGCAGCGTCGGAAAGCCCAGCATCAAATCGACCAGCCGCATGATCAGGCTGTCGATGCGCCCGCCGAAATAGGCGGCCGAGAGGCCGAGCACGGTGCCGACAAGCAGCGCCACGAGACCGGCGAGGACACCGACGAGGAGCGAGGTCCGCAGGCCGTAGATCATCGCGGAGAGCATGTCGCGCCCCTGCACGTCGGTGCCGAACCAGTAGACGGAACCGGTCATGCTCTCCGAGCCGGGAGGCAGCTTGGAATCGAGGATGTCGAGCGTCGACAAATCGTAGGGGTCCTGCGGAGCAAGGGCCGGGCCGAACAGGGCGGTCAGGATGAGCGCGATGCAGACGCAGGCGGCGATCGTCGCCTTCGGGCTCTTCAGGATGCCCGCCAGCGAGCGGGCAAGCAGGCTGTCGGCGTCGGGGCGCAAGGACGCGAACAGGACAGGTTTCGCGAGAGCCATCAGTTCCGCCCCAGCCGGATGCGCGGATCGAGGATGGAATAGAGCACGTCGACCGCGAAGTTCAGCAGGATGAAGRGGCTGACGACGACGAGCAGATAGGCGACCACCACCGGGCGGTCGAGCCGCATGATCGAGTCGATCAGGAGCTTGCCGATGCCGGGCCAGGCGAAGATCGTCTCGGTGACGACGCCGAAGGCAATCAGCGAACCGATTTCCATGCCGATCACCGTGACGAGCGGGATCATGATCGTCTTCAGCACATGCACCAGCACGACCCGGCGCTCGGTGAGGCCCTTGGCCCGGGCGAATTTCACGAAATCGAGCGGCATGGTCTCGCGCACGCCGGTCCGCGTCAGACGGATGACGAGCGCCAGCTTGAACAGAGCGAGATTGATCGCCGGCAGGATGAGGTGGCGGATGCCTTCCCAGGAGGCGAAACTGGTCTCGATGCCGAAGATGTGCCCGGTCGGGCCGCGCCCGCTCGAGGGCAGCCAGCCCAGCCAGACCGAGAAGATCATCACCAGCATCATGCCCTGCCAGAAATTCGGCAGGCTGAAGCCGAGGATCGACCCGGTCATGATCGTCTCGTCGGTGACGGAGCGCGGCTTCAGGCCCGCGATCAGGCCGAGCGGAATGCCGAGCACCAGCGCGATCAGGATCGCGACCAGAGCGAGCTCCAGCGTCGCCGGCAGGCGTTCCAGGATGTCCGGCACGGCGGCGTGATCGCCGTTCACGTGTCCCGGCGACCATGGGCGGCGCCGGAAACGCGCGCAACCGTATGCGCAAAGCGCATCGGGCTATGCCGTCGCCTCCGCCTCCAGCCGGCTCTTCAGGATCTCGATGAAGGCTTCGGCAGAGCGCGACATCGGCGCGCCCTTGAGGGTGACGATGCCGTAGGCGCCGTGGATGCACGGGCTGAAGGGACGCTGCTCGATCGGCAGATGTCGATAGAGCCCGGCGATCAGCTCGGGCACCACGGCGACTCCGAGCCCGCGCGCGACCAGCCCGCAGGTGGCCTCAACCGAATGGACCTCGATACGCACGATCGGGAAGACGCCCGCGCGTCGCAATTGCCGCTCGAAGGCGAGACGCGCCGGCCGCTGGCGGCCGAGCATGATGATGCCGTGCCCGGACAGGTCGCGCGGCGTCAGGCTCGCCCTGGCGGCCAGCGGATGGCCCGCCGGCATGATGCAGACGGATTCGGAGCGCACGATCTCGCGGGCATCGAAGCCCTTGTCGCGCGGCGGCAGGCCGACGAAGCCGATATCGGCGACGCGCGCCAGGATCATCTGCTCGATGGCGTCGTAATGGCCGCCGATCAGCTCGATCGAGGCGTCGCGACGCTGCGACAGATAGGTCTCGATCACCTCCGGCATCAGCGTCGCGATGAAGGAATGCGGCACCGCCACCTTGAGGAAGCGCTGGCCGACGGTGCCCGCCCGCAGATCCTCGGTATAGCGCTTCAATCGCGCGACGAGAGAGGTCAATTCGCCGACCTCGTCCATCAGGGCGAAGGCCTCCGGCCGGGGCAGCAGGCGCCCCTTGCTGCGCTCGAAAAGCTCGAAGCCCAGCTCTTCCTCGAGCTGCGCGAGCTGGCGGCTGACCGCCGATTGCGACAGGCCGAGCGTCGCGGCGGCGGCGATGGTCGACCCGCCCGCCATCACGGAGCGGAATATCTCGATCTGCCGGATCTTCATGGGCTGGTGTTCACAGGCTGCGGCGGCACGAGGTCACGCGAAATCGTCTTGATCCGAGAGCGATGCCGGTGCTCGCCGGCCGGTCAGCAAACCGGACAAATTGGGTTGGTGTCAAAGTCCGCGCTGCACGCCCGTTCCAGATGGGCCAGAACCGCGCGCTTATCGCACCTCATTGACATAGATATGGGCAGTCGTCGTGGCGCGATGCCAGCCGAGGATGGTAGGCACGCCCGCCTGGTCGTAGGCGACCTCGTCGATGGTCAGGATCGCCTCTCTGCCGCCGAGCTGGAGCAGCGCGATATCCTCGTCGCTGGCGAGATCGGCCGTGATCTRCTCGCGGACGGCGGAAATCCGGATGCCGTAGCGCTCCACCAAATGGAGATAGAGCAGCGGCGGCAGCTCGGCGGGATCGCGCGGCAAGCCGGGCAGCCTTTCCTCCGCCATCACCAGCTTGTCATGCATCACGGGGCGGCCATCGACCTGGCGGATGCGATGGATCTTGAGCACGCCGCCGGTCCTGATCCGCAGCGCCTCGGCCTGCGCCTCCGTCGCCGGCTGCGCCTCGATGCTCAGGAACTGGCTYGTCGASCGCACSAGGCTGCCRTCRGCSCGGTGSAGRCGGAAATACTGGAAGAAGAAGCGCAGGCTGTGATGCGGCGTGCGCCCCGTCACGACCGTTCCGGTCTTGCGGCGGCGCGTGAGCAGGCCCTCCGCCACGAGATCGCTCATCGCCCGGCGGACCGTGCCGACAGCGATGCCGAAACCCTGGGCCAATGCGGTCTCATTGGGCAGCACCATACCGGGCGGCCACTCGCCGACGAGGATGGCCTCCGACATGTGCCTCTTGACGCGCTCATAGAGCGGAGCGGCCTCGCCGGCACCGAAATTGGGCAGGATCGGCGGCCCATCGGCGCCGTTGCCTGTTCCGGCGGCAGCACGCGTCGGTTTTTTGGCATTGACAGAAGGCATGCCGTTCGATCCTATTTCTATATAGTTTATATGAAAGAAGAGGATCCGCAAATGGCGCAGCCAACTGCGGCGTTTCAGTGGTTCCATCGCAGATCGTGCCAGCGCTGGACAAGCGCGGCGTGGCGGAGCTGAGCCATGTCCGTGACCATCTCCCCGCGGCAGGATGCGTCGGCGCTGGCTCAGGCCGGCGACTGGATTTCGGCCCATGCCGAGGGCGCCATCGCGGACCTCGGCCGGATGATCGCGGTCGACACCTCCTTCCCGCCCGGCCTGGGCTATGACGACTTCGCCGCGCTGATGGAAGAGCTCGTCGCGCCGCTCGGCTTCGCGACTGAGCGCGTCACCGTGCCGGAAGCGCTGTGGCGGGTTCCGCACGGCCCGGCCGCTGGCCCGCGCACCAATCTGATCGCCCGCCGCGCCAGCGGGCGGCCGGTCTGCGGCCTTTATTTCCACGTCGACACCGTGCCGGCCGCGGCCGGCTGGAAGACCGATCCGCTGCGGATGGAGCGCGAGGGCGAGTGCCTGATCGGCCTCGGCGCCGCCGACATGAAGGGCTGCGTCGCCGCGGTGCTGCTGGCCCTGCGGGCGGCCGAAGCCTGCAGCGTCCCGCTCGCCTACGACCCGATGCTGCTGCTTTGCACCGACGAGGAAGGCGGGCTGTACCCCGGCATCCGCTACCTCGCCGAGCAGGGCCAGCTCGAAGGCCACATCGTCAACTTCAACGGCAGCGCCGAGGCGCGGATCTGGGCCGGCTGCTTCGGGCTGTTCAACCTGCTGGTGCGAATCCATGGCGAGGCCGTTCATGCGGGCGAGGGTAACCGCCGCGGGCTCGGGCACAACGCGATGGACGGGGCGCTGCCGCTGCTCAATGCGCTCGCTGCCCTGAAGGCACGCATCGCCTCGCGCGCTTCGGCCCTGCCACCGCCGCCCGGCAAGCCGCCGCTCACGGGACAGCTCAACGTCGCCACGATCAAGGGCGGCACCTCCGGCGGCCAGGTTCCCGCCCTTGTCGAGATGACGCTGAACCGCCGCTACGCGCCGGAAGAATCCTTCGAGGCCGCCCTGGCCGAGATCGAGGAGACCATCAGGCGCGCCATCGCCTCCGTCCCGGGCCTGACCGTGGAGACGGCGCTCGTCGGCCATCTCGCCCCGACGGACGATCCGGGCGGGCCGCACTGGCCGCGCTGGCAGGCGGCGGTCGGCTCCGGCTTCGGCTATGCGCCGGAGGATTTCCGCCGCTGGGGCGCTGCCAGCGCCTCCGATTTCGGTTGGGTCCAGCGCGCCACCGGGCACAAGGAAGTCCTGCTCGGCGGCCTCGGCCGGCCCTCCCGCAATATCCATGCGCCGGGCGAGCACACCACCAGCGGCGATATCGTCTCGCTGGCGCAGGCCGTGCTGAATTACCTCGCCGCCGATTTCCGGCCCGACATCAATCCCGATCTGAGCCCGTCCCTGAGCTGAAGGAGCGTTCCATGCCGAGCATCCATCGTCGCGATTTCCTCGCCGCTTCCGCCGCTCTGAGCGGCCTCGCCCTGTCCGGCGTCCCGGCCTTCGCGCAGACGCCCCGCCGCGGCGGCACGCTGCGCGTCAGCGTCGACCAGGCGGTCTCCAAGCTGAACCCGCTCGTGACCCGTGTGAACCCGGAATATCTCGTCGCCGAATTGCTCTATTCGAGCCTGACGCGGCTGAAGGTCGATATGAGCGCGGAGCCCGACCTCGCGGAGTCCTGGACGAATTCGGCCGATCTCACCGAATGGACCTTCGTGCTGCGCAAGGGCCTGACCTTCCATGACGGCTCGCCTTGCACGGCCGCCGATGTGGTCGCGACCTTCGAGGCGATCCTCGACCCGAAGACGGCTTCGCCTGCCCGCCAGAATATCGGGCCTGTCGCGAAGGTCGCCGCCAAGGACGAGACGACGGTCGTCTTCACGCTCTCCGCGCCCTTCGCCGACCTGCCGGTGACGCTGGCCTATCTCAACGCCAAGATCGTTCCCGCCGCCGTCATCAAGGGCGGCCTTGAAAAGCTCGACCGCCAGGCGATCGGCACCGGCCCGTTCAAGCTCGTCTCCTTCGAGCCGGAGCGGCAGGTCGTCGTCACCCGCAACGACGCCTATTACGACAAGGCCCGCCCCTATCTCGACAAGATCGAGGTCCTGGTCTTCCCGGATGTCAGCGCCGAGGCTTCCGCTCTGATCTCCGGCGACACCGACCTGCTCGGCACCACGCCGCCGACCGAGTTCGGCCGGCTGCAGAAGGCCTCCGGCGTCAAAGCGCTGCGCCTGGCCTCCGGCCAGTTCTGCAACGTCAATTTCGGCTGCGACCAGAAGCCCTTCAACGATGTSCGCGTGCGCCAGGCSCTGGCGCTCACCGTCGACCGCGCCGCGATGGTCGACTTCGTGACCGAAGGCTTCGGCTCGCCCGGCAACGACACGCCGCTCAACCCCGCCTATCGCTTCTATGCCGATTTGCCGGCCAAGAAGGCTGATATCGCCAGGGCCAAGGCACTGCTCGCCGAAGCCGGCTACCCCAAGGGGCTCGAAGCGACGCTGATCGCCTCCGACCGGCCGGGCCAGCGCACGCAGCTCGCCGTCGCGCTGCGCGAGATGGCCAAGCCCGCCGGCTTCGACATCAAGGTCGAGACCATGCCGCACGCGACCTATCTCGACCAGGTCTGGAAGAAGGGCTCCTTCTATGTCGGCTTCTACAACATGCAGGCGACGGCCGACGCCATCTTCTCGCTGCTCTACACCTCCAACGCCGCCTGGAACGAGACGCGCTGGAACAACGCCGCTTTCGACAAGCTGGTCTCCGAGGCCCGCACCACGATCGACGACGCCAAGCGCCGCGCGCTCTACGCCGAGGCGCAGAAGCTGATGTATGAGGAGGTGCCCTCGATCATCCCGGCCTTCTTCGATCTGCTGGCGGGGCAGCGCGATTGGGTGGAGGGCTATGAGCTCCACCCGCGCGGCTCGGTCTACCGGCTCGATTTCGTCTCGCTCGGCGCCAACGCGCCGAAGCGCGGCTGAGCGGAAACGGGCAGCGGACGTGTCGCCGGCCTATATCCTCAAGCGGATCCTGCTGATCGGCTACACGCTTCTCGTCGTGTCGCTGATCGTCTTCGCGATCACCCAGATCCTGCCGGCCGATGCCGCCGTCATGATGCTGGGCGAGAATGCGACGCCGGACGCGCTGGCGGCGCTGCGTCTCAAGATGGGGCTGAACGACCCCATCTGGATGCAGTATCTGCACTGGCTCGGCGGGGTCGTGCGCGGCGATTTCGGCGTCTCGATGCGCACCGGCCAGCCGGTCGCACCGGCGATGATCGAGGCGCTCGGCCGCTCGCTGCTGCTCGCCCTGTTCTCGATCGTGCTGATGCTGGCGGTCGCGATCCCGCTCGGCATCGTCGCGGCGGTGCGCCGCGGCCGCGCGGCCGATCTCGGCGTCAGCTTCCTCTCCTATATCGGCGTCTCCTTGCCGGAGTTCGTCACGGCGACGCTGGTCGTTCTGGTGCTGGCCGATTGGCTGCAATGGCTGCCAGCGACCGGCTATGTGCCGCTGACCGAAGACCCGCTGCGCGGGCTTAAGCATCTCGTCCTGCCGGTGCTGACGGTGTCGATGATCCTGATCGCCCATGTCTCGCGCATGGTGCGCTCCGAGCTCGTCGACGTCCTGCACTCCGACTATATCCGCGCCGCCCGGCTGAAGGGCCTCTCGAAGCGGCAGGTGCTTTTCAAGCATGCTTTGCGCAACGCGCTGCTGCCGACCATCACCATCGTCGCGCTCGATGTCGGCTATCTGCTCGGCGGCGTCATCGTGGTCGAGGAGATCTTCGCCCTGCCGGGSATCGGGCGCCAGCTCATCGTSGCGATCCAGGCGCGCGACCTGCCMTCSATCCAGGCCGGCGCGCTGATCMTKGCGACGACCTAYGCCGTCGCCAATTTCCTCGCCGACATCGCTTACGCCTGGCTCGACCGGAGGATCCAGTATGATTGAGATCCTCAAGCGCATGCTGCGCTCGCCGCAGGGCGCGCTCGGCCTCGTCATCGTCGGCCTGATCCTGCTCGTCGTGATCGTCGGGCCGTGGTTCGCCCCTTACGACCCCGAGAAGATGGCGCCGCTGATGCGCTACAAGCCGCCGAGCGCCCAGTTCTGGCTCGGCACCGACCAATATGGCCGCGACATCCTGAGCCGGCTGCTGCACGGCGCCCGCGCCACCGTCGTCCTGGCCATTCTGGCGACGGCGCTCGGTACGCTCGTCGGCGCCGTCATCGGCACCGTCTCGGCCTTTCTCGGCGGGCGCAGCGACGAGGCGATCATGCGCACCGTCGATGCGATCATGTCGATCCCGAGCCTGCTGCTGGCGCTGCTGATCGTGAACCTGCTCGGCAAGAGCAGCMTCAACGCRCTKCTCGCCATCGCGCTCGCCTTCGCGCCSGGCATGGCGCGGGTGACGCGTTCGGTCGCGCTTTCCGTGCGCAAGCAGGACTATGTCAATGCCGCCGTCGCGCGCGGCGAGAGCGCGGCCTTCATCGTCGGGCGCGAGATGCTGCCGAATGTGGTGGCGCCGATCATCGTCGAGATGACCATCCGCGTCGCCTTCGCGGTGATGCTGTTCGCGACGCTCTCCTTCCTCGGGCTGGGGGCGCAGCCGCCGGCTTCCGAATGGGGGCTGATGGTCTCGGAGGCGCGCCGCTTCATGCATCTGAGCGCCTGGATGATCCTGTGGCCGAGCCTTGCCGTCGCGCTGGTCGCGATCGGCTTCAACCTGCTCGGCGACGGGCTGCGCGACGCGCTGAACCCGAGGAGCTGAGCGATGGGTGCGATCCTCGACATCGCCGGCTACGGCCTCGACTACGCGACGCCGGCCGGCTTCACCCGCGCCCTCGACGATGTCTCCCTGTCGGTCGCCAAGGGCGAGGTGCTCGGCCTCGTCGGCGAATCCGGCTCCGGCAAGACCTCGCTCGCCTGGGCGATCATGCGCTATCTGCCGCAGAGCGCGCGCGAGGCGGGCAGCATCGCCCTGACGGGCCAAGACCTGCTCAAGGCTTCCGAGACCGAGATCGATGCGATCCGCGGCAAGCGCATCGGCATGGTCTTCCAGGACCCGAGCACCTCGCTCAACCCGACACTGCCGCTCGGCGAGCAACTGGCTGAAGTGCTGGTGCGCCATCGCGGCCTGACGCGGAAGCAGGCCTGGGCCGAGGGCGAGGAGCGCCTCGCCCATGTCGGGCTGAAGGTGCCCAGGCAGATGATGCGGCGCTATCCGCATGAGGCTTCCGGCGGCGAGAAGCAGCGCGTCGTCATCGCCACCGCCTTCGCCTGCCAGCCGGAATGCATCATTTTCGACGAGCCGACGACCGCGCTCGACGTCATCACCGCCCGGCAGATCCTCGACCTGTTCAAGGAATTGCAGGCCGAGACCGGCGTCGCCTCGCTCTACATCTCGCACGACCTCGCGCTGGTCTCGCAGATCGCCACCAAGGTCGCGGTGATCCATCGCGGCAGGATCGTCGAGCAGGGCGCGCTCAGTGAGGTCTTCGCCCGGCCGCAGGACGCCTATACGAAGAAGTTGCTCGCCGCCGTGCCGCGGCCGGACCATCGGCTGGTCGAGACGCAGGCTCCTGAAGCCGGCAAACCGCTGGTCGAAGTCGAGAAGGTCAGCGTGCTCTATGGCCGCAAGCCCTTCCTCGGCAGCCTGCTCGGCCGGACGAATACGCAGTTTACCGGCAATCGCGAGGTCAGCCTGTCGGTGATGCCCGGGGAGATCCTCGGCATCGTCGGGGAGTCCGGCTCGGGCAAGTCGACGCTCGCCAAGGCGATGACGGGCCTGAACCGTTTCGAGGGAGAGATCCGCTTCGCCGGCCGCCGCATCACCGGTCTCTCCGACATGGACCGGGCCTATCGCCGCGRCGTCCAGATCATCTTCCAGCACCCGGATTCCTCGCTCAATCCGCGCCAGCGCATCCGCGAGATTCTGTCGCGGCCGCTCGCGCTCTATGGCGAGCCGGGGGCGAGGCGGGATGCCGCGAGGATCGGCGAATTGCTGGAGCAGGTCCGGCTGCCGGCAGCTTACGCCGAGCGCTACCCGCACCAGCTCTCCGGCGGCGAGAAGCAGCGCGTCGCCATCGCGCGCGCCTTCGCCTCGAAGCCGAAGCTCGTGATCTGCGACGAGATCACCTCGGCGCTCGACGTCTCCGTGCAGGCCTCCGTGGTCGAATTGCTGGTCGACCTGCAGAAACGCTTCGGCACGGCCTATCTCTTCATCACCCACGATCTCAATCTGGTGCGCCAGATCGCCCATCGGATCGCGGTGATGTACCGCGGCGACCTCGTCGATCTCGTCGATATCGCGACGCTCTCGACCGGGCCCCTCCATCCCTACACCCAATCCCTGCTCGAAGCCGTGCCTGCCCCGGCCACGGCTGCTGCCTGACATCAGAGGCCACATCCATGAACCCGCGCGACCTGATCCATTCGCTCGACGAGAAGGCCTGCCTCGCGCTGCTCTCGGACTGGGCGAAGCACAAGAGCTATTCGGAGACCGAGGGCGAGAAGGCGCTGGTCCGCCACGTCGTCGGCCAGATGCAAGCGATGGGCATCGAGGCGGAAGAGCAGCCCTTCGACGAGGGGCGCCGCGCCAATGCCATTGGCCGCTGGAAGGGCACGGGCGGGGGCAAGAGCCTGCTGTTCAACGGCCATCTCGACACCAACCCGGCAACCGAGGGCTGGACCGTCGATCCCTGGGGCGGCCTCGTCGACGATGAGTTCATCTACGGCATCGGCGTCTCCAACATGAAGGCCGGCGATGCCGCCTCCTATTGCGCGGTCAAGACGCTGCTCGATGCCGGGGTGAAGCTGAAGGGCGACGTGATCCTGACCTATGTCGTCGGCGAATTGCAGGGCGGCGTCGGCACGGTCGCGGCGATTCGCAACGGCATCCGCGCGGACTATTTCGTCAACAGCGAGCCGACCGACGTGCAGGCCGTGACCATGCATGCCTGCGCCTTCTCCTTCGTGATCGAGCTCACCGGCAACACCCGCCACCTCTCCAAGCGCGAGCAGGCGGTCGACGCGATCATGGCCGCCTGCGACCTGATCCCGCGCCTCAACGCCATGACCTTCTCCGGCGCGCCCTCGCCCGAGCATGAATCGATCAACCGCGTCCATGTCGGCGTCGTCCATGGCGCGCTCGGCAAGGAGCTGCACGAGTGGCGGGCGCCGCAGGTGGCGGATTATTGCAAGCTCAAGGGCTCCGGCCGCTATGCGCCTGGCCAGACGCAGGAAGGTGCGCTCGGCGACATGCAGCGCGAACTTGCCGCGCTGGAACAGCGCTTTCCGGGGCTGAAGACGTCGATCCGCATCGAGAAGAAGGAAGGGCATCAGTCGATGCCGGCCTTCGAGGTCGCCAAGGACGCCCGCATCGTCAGGACCGTCAACGCGGCCTATGAGGCCGTGCGCGGCGAGAAGCAGCCGACGGGCGCGATCAAGCCGCCGGGCTTCTTCGGCACCGATGCCGGCCATCTCTATGCCGAGGCCGGCATGGAGGGCATCGTCTGCGGGCCGGGCGGGCGCTACAACACCATGCCCGACGAACGCGTCGAGATCCGTGATTTCCTCGACATGGTCCGCATCTACATGCTGACCATCCTCGACATCTGCGAAGTCGCGTGAGCCCGATCTTCCCGCGCGAGGAATTTACCGCGCGGGCGGCCAAGGCCCGCGCGGCGATGGCGGAGGCCGGTGCGGAGCTTCTGCTGGTCGACCATGCCGAGTTCCTGGCATGGCTGACCGGCTATACCGTCTCCGAGACGATGTATCGCGCCGCCTTCCTGCCGCGCGAGGGCGAGCCCTGGTTCGTGCTGCGCGAGCTCGATGCGGGCCCTTGCCGCGACGCTTGTTGGTTTTCCGACATCGTCGGCTTTCCGGACACGGCCGAGCCGCAGGCCGTGATGGCCGAAGAGCTCCGCCGTCGCGGCTTCGCGAAGGCCCGCATCGGCGCCGACCACGCCTCCTATGGTTTCACGGCCGCGATGCGGGACCGCTTCGCGGCGCTCTTGCCGGACGTGCGCTTCATCGATCTGCCGCRGGCGAGCGACCTGCTCCGAGCGGTGAAGTCGCCGGCCGAGATCGCCCTGATCGCGGAAGCCGCCGGCATCGCCGACAAGGCGATGGCCGCCATCGCCGCGCAGGCCCGACCCGGGCTTTCGCCACGCGCGGCGGCGGCGATCGCAGCGGCCTCCTTTCTGGAGAACGGCGCCGATACCGGCGAGACGGGGCCGATCCTGCCGGGCGTCGGCGATCATGAATTCCTGCACGGCGTCATGACCGCCGATCCGCTGGCGGATGGCGACATCCTGCATGTCGAATTGATCCCGAAGCGCCGCAATTACGGCGCCCGGCTGATGCGGCCGGTGCTGATCGGTGCCGACCGGCGCGGGCTCTCGCCCCTCGCCGAGCGCCTCGTCGCCTTGCAGGACAGGCAGTTCGCGGCGATGCGGCCCGGCACCCTCGCCTGCGAGGTCGATGCGATCCTGCGCGAGGCCGTGCTCGCCGAGGGCCTGCGCCCGGCCTATGACAACGTCACCGGCTACACGCTCGGCCTCTACGGCCGCACGCCCCGGACCAGCGACTTCTCGCGCGTCTTCCTGCCCGATGCCCGCTGGCGGCTGGAGGAGGGCATGGTCTTCCACATGTATGTCTCCGCCGCCGGCCTGGGTTTCAGCGAGTCCGTCGTCGTCGAGGCCGAGGGCGGGAGGCGGTTGACCGCGACGCCCCGCGCGATGCTGACAAGCCACCTGCGCTGAGGCGCGAATGTCACGGCCCCCCGAGATGGCGCGGCAGCCAGAGCGCAAGCTCGGGCCAGGCGAGCAGCAGCGCGATCAGCACGAAAGGCGCGACCAGGAACGGCAGGACCCCGCGATACATCGCACCCAAGCCGATCTCCGGCGCCTGCGTGCGGATGACGAAGAGATTCATCCCGACCGGCGGGTGGATCAGCCCGATTTCGACGACGATGACCAGCAGGACGCCGAACCAGATCGGATCGTAGCCCGTCGACAGCACGAGCGGCAGCAGCACCGGCACCGTCACCAGCACCATGCCGATCCCTTCGAGGAAGCAGCCGAGGAAGACATAGAAGGCGACGAGCAGCAGCATGACCGCCAGCGGCGGCAGGCCGAGCGCATTGATGCCCCGGACCACGGATTGGGCCATGCCGGTCTGGACGACGAAATAGGAAAAGATCGTCGAGCCCAGCACGATCAGGACGAGATTGGCGGTGATCCGCGTCGTCTCGGTGAAGGCCGTGCCGACATCGCCGGGCTTGAAGCCACGCCGCAGCAGCCCGAGCAGGAGCGCACCGAAAGCGCCGACGGCGGCGGCCTCGGTCGGGCTGAACCAGCCCAGATAGATGCCGCCGAAGGTGACCGCGAACAGCAGGACGACGTCCCAGATCGAGAGCACGAGGCGGAAGGACTGGACCCGTCCTTCAGTCGGCACCCGCGGCGCCGCCTCGGGCCTGAGCCTGACCCAGATCGCGACGGTGGCGAGGTACAGCGCGGTCAGAACGAGGCCAGGGATCAGTGCTGCGGCGAAGAGCTTGATGATCGAGAGCTGCGCGATGATGCCGTAGATCATCAGGATCAGCGATGGCGGGATCAGGATGYCGAGCGTCCCGCCGGCGGCGACGACGCCCGCGGCGAGCGCAGGCGAATAGCCCGCTTTCAGCATCTGCGGGATCGAGATCCGGCTCATCGTCGCCGCCGTCGCCAGCGACGAGCCGCAGACCGCGCCGAACGCCGCCGAGGCGCCGACCGCCGCCATGGCGAGCGAGCCGCGCATGCCGGCGAAGACGGCATTGCTGGCGCGGAAGAGATCGCCCGAAAGCCCGGCCATGGTCGCGAGCGCGCCCATCAGCGTGAACAGCGGCAGCACCGAGAGCGCATAGGCCGAGGAGAGTTCGAGCGGCACCGCGCCGAAGACGAGCCGCGCCTTGGCGAAACCGTCGATCGCGGCATAGCCAACGAAGCCGACGAGGCCGAGCGCGACCGCGACGGGGATGCGGGCGAGGATCATGCCGACGAGCGTCGCCATGCCGATCAGGCCGATCGAGGTCGCGCTCATGGGGTAGCTTCCTCGTGGCGGTGGAGGGTTGGGGCCTGCGTCTCGACGCCCGGCGGCTGCAGGGCGGCCCTGATCTGCGAGCCGATCCGGCGCAGGACGACGAGCATGGACACGACGAGGGCCAACTCGATCGTCAGCAGCAAGGTCCAGATCGGAACCGGCAGATCGGGCTTCTGATCGCCGAAACGATAGGCATCGGCCAGCGGTTGCAGGAGCGTGGCAGCCAGCAGGCCCAGGAAGGCCAAGGTCGCGATCTCCCCGATCAGGGTCATGCGCCCGAGCGTGCGCGGGCTCACCATCGTGTCGAAGAGATCGACCTTGATCAGTTCGTCGCGCCGGAAGCATTCCGGCAGCGCGAGAAAGGCGACGAGCACCAGCGTGACCTCGACGAGATCGAGCGTGCCATGGATCGGCCGGTTGAAGGCAAGTCGCCCGCCGATGTCGAGCATCGTCCAGAACAGCATCACGGCGAGGGCTATCGCGCCGCAAAGGGTGAGAAGGCGGGCGGGATCGAGCCGCGAACCCGCGCGACCGTTCACTGCGCCCTCCCCACGGCGGCGCGCAGCCGCTCGTAGAAGTCGCGCGCCTTCGGGTTCTTCGCTTCGGCCTTGGCCAGGAAGGTCGCGGCCAGCGGCTTGGTCTTCTCC
>NZ_JBFRDQ010000117.1:0-17585 GCF_052113865.1 Allobosea sp. TAB14
GCGCCTGGTCGACCTCGTAGGGCAACGCGCCCGCGACGAGCAAACGCTCGGCCGCGCGCGTGCGCTGCTCCAGCATCCGGTTGCCGACGAAGCCGAAGCCGTTTCCGACGACGACAGGCACCTTGCCGAGCTTGCGCCCGAGCGCGACGGCAGTCGCGATCGCATCGTCCGCCACGCCCTTCGGCCTGACCACTTCGAGCAGCTTCATTACATTGGCCGGGCTGAAGAAATGCATGCCGAGCACGTCCTGCGGGCGTTTCGTCGCGGCCGCGATCGTGGGCACGTCGAGATAGGAGGTGTTGCTGGCCAGGATCGCGCCGGGCTTGGCCACCTTGTCGAGCTCGCCGAAGATCTGCTGCTTGACGCCCATCTCCTCGAAAGCCGCCTCGACCACGATATCGGCTCCAGCCGCCCCGGCGAGACCGACCACGGGCTTGATCAGCGCCAGCCGCGCCGCCCGCGCCTCCGGCGTCAGCGAACCGCGCTGGACGGAGATATCGTAGATCGCGGCGATGCGGTTCACGCCGTTGTCGAGCGGTGCCTGCGCCGTCTCGATCAGCGTCACCGGGATGCCGGCATTGGCGAAGCACATGGCGATGCCGCCGCCCATCGTGCCCGCGCCGATCACGGCGGCGCTGGCGATGGGGCGCGGCTTCACCTCGGGCCCGATGCCCGGCACCTTCGCGATCTCGCGCTCGGCGAAGAAGACATGGCGCAGAGCCTTCGAGCGCGGGTCGTCAACGAGCGCGAGGAACAGCTTGCGCTCGGCCGCCAATCCCTCCTCGAACGGCAGCAGGAAGACGTTGCGGACCGCCTCGACCAGCGCCGGCACATTCGGCATCTCGCCCGCCTTGCGCAGCGCGTCTTTCGCCTGAACCTCGAAAGCGGCGCGGTCGGCTTCGGTGAGCTTGTCGACGGCAGCGCTGGTGACGGGGCGGCGCCCCTCCCCGGCGAGCCCTTCGGCGACGCGGATCGCCGTGGCGAGGAGATCGCTCGACACCACCTCGTCGAGCAGCCCCCATTCGAGCCCGCGCCCCGCCGGGATCGGGTCGCCCGAGAGCATCATCGGAAACGCCTTTGCCGCGCCGATCAGCCGCGGCAGGCGCTGCGTGCCACCCGCGCCGGGAATGAGGCCGAGCTTGATTTCGGGCAGGCCGAGCTGCGCTGACGGCAGGGCGACCCGAGCATGGCAGGCGAGCGCGACCTCGAGCCCGCCGCCGAGCGCCACGCCCTGGATCGCGGCAACGACCGGCTTCGGCGAACGCTCGATCGTGTCGAGCACATCGGGCAGGAAAGGCGGCACCGGCGGCTTGCCGAACTCGCTGATATCCGCGCCGGCGATGAAGGCCTTGCCCGCCGCCGCGATCACGATCGCGCTGACCGCCTCATCCGCATTGGCTCGCCCGATCGCCTCGACCAGCCCTGCCCGGACCGCCGCGCCGAGCGCGTTCACCGGAGGACTGTCGAGCGTGATGACGGCAACCGCCGCGTTGCGGGAGAAGGCGACAGGATTCAAGGCGGCGGCTCCGGTTGAGGCATCCGTGGCGGCCGGCTGCCCAGCCGCCCCGAACGACACCGAGGAATAACCGATCTCGGTTGCCGGTCAGCAGATTTTTTTGCGGCCGGGCGCATGCGGGGCACGCTGCGGAAGCCGACCGGAAACCGCCATGCATGGCAAGGTTGCAAGTCGAGGTGTCGGCACGGGCCGCTCTTGTCGTATGGTCCTGCGCATGACGAACGGAGCATCGACTATGCCGAAGCGGTTGGAAGAGATCTGGAGCGCGTTGGCGACCTGCCGCGACGCGACGAAAGGACGCCATCTGCGCGCTTTTTTCGCCGAGGACGCTGAGCGCTTCGCCGCCTTCTCGACCCGGCTCGACGATCTGCTGCTGGACTATTCCAAGACCTCGGTCACCCCGGACGCCTTGGCTCTTCTCCTGAAGCTCGCGCAGACCGCGGAGGTCGAGGCCAAGCGCGACGCCATGTTCGCCGGCACCGCCATCAACACCACGGAAAACCGCGCCGTGCTGCATGTCGCGCTGCGCAACCTGTCGGACCGCCCGATCCTGGTCGACGGCATCGACGTGATGCCCGAGGTGCGCGCGACGCTGGACCGTCTCTTCGCCTTCGCCGAGGGCGTGCGCGACGGCAGCATCGCCGCCGCCGATGGCGGGCGCTTCACCGATGTCGTGAACATCGGCATTGGCGGCTCCGATCTCGGGCCGGTGATGGCGACGGCGGCGCTGGCGCCCTATCATGACGGCCCGCGCCTGCACTACGTCTCCAATGTCGACGGCGCCCATATCGCCGACACGATCGCGAAGCTCGATCCAGCGCGGACGCTGGTGATCGTGGCGTCCAAGACCTTCACCACCGTCGAGACCATGACCAACGCCGCCACCGCGCGCAAATGGCTGGCCGGCGCGCTCGGCGAGGCGGCGGTCGGCGCCCATTTCGCCGCGGTCTCGACCGCACTCGACAAGGTCGCCGCCTTCGGCATCCAGCCGGAACGCGTCTTCGGCTTCTGGGACTGGGTCGGCGGCCGCTATTCGGTCTGGTCGGCGATCGGCCTGCCGGTGATGATCGCGATCGGGTCGGAGAACTTCCGCGCCTTCCTCGCCGGCGCCCATGCGATCGACGAGCATTTCCGCACCGCGCCGCTCGACAAGAACCTGCCTGTCCTCATGGGCCTGATCGGCCTGTGGCATCGCGATGTCTGCGGCTATCCCTCCCGCGCCATCCTGCCTTACGACCAGCACCTCGTCCGGCTGCCGGCCTATCTCCAGCAGCTCGACATGGAATCGAACGGCAAGCGCGTGCGCAAGGACGGCACGCCGGTCGAGCGGCCGACCGGCCCCGTGGTCTGGGGCGAGCCCGGCACCAACGGCCAGCACGCCTTCTACCAGCTCATCCATCAGGGCACCGACGTCGTGCCTTGCGAGTTCCTGATCGCGGCCGAGGGCCATCATCCCGATCTCGCCCACCATCAGCGCCTGCTGATCGCCAATTGTCTCGCCCAGAGCGAGGCCCTGATGAAGGGTCGCACGCTCGACGAGACGAAGGCGCAACTCGCCAAACGGGGGCTTGCGCCCGAAAAACTGGAAGCGCTCGCCCCGCATATGGTCTTCCCCGGCAATCGCCCCTCGCTGACCATCGCCTATCGCAAGCTCGATCCCTTCGCGCTCGGCCGGATCGTCGCGCTGTTCGAGCACCGCGTCTTCGTCGAGGCGGCGATCTGGGACATCAACGCCTTCGACCAATGGGGCGTCGAACTCGGCAAGGAGCTGGCGACGGCGCTGCTGCCGGTGATCGAGGGCAAGGCGCCCGGCGCCAGCCATGATTCCTCGACCGCGGGCCTCGCCGCCTATCTCACGGCTGGCAAGAGCGCCTAGCGGCCTGCCGCCTCTCCCTCCCTCATCAGCCTGGACCGACGATGGATTTCACGATTTCACCGGAGCTCGAGGATCTGAGGCAGCGGATCGCGGCCTTCGTCGAGAGCGAGATCATCCCGCGCGAGGCCGATCCCGCGAGCTGGGACGCGCATGAGAACATCGCCTTGCCGGCGCTGGCGGAACTGCGGGCGAAAGCCCGCGCAGCCGGGCTCTGGTGCCTTCAGCTCAAGCCGGAGACGGGTGGGCTCGGTGTCGGGCGCGTCGGCATGGCGGTCTGCTACGAGGAAATGAACCGCTCGATCTTCGGCCCGGTCGTGTTCAACTCGGCCGCGCCCGACGACGGCAACATGATGGTTCTGGAGGCGGTGGCGACGCCGGACCAGAAGCGCCGCTGGCTCGCGCCGATCGTGGCCGGCGAGGTCCGCTCCGCCTTCGCCATGACCGAGCCGCATCCCGGCGGCGGCTCCGACCCGACCATGATCCGCACCCGCGCCGAGAAGCAGGCCGATGGCTCCTGGAAGCTCTACGGCCGCAAATGGTTCATCACCGGCGCGGAAGAGGCGGCGCATCTCATCGTGATCGCCCGCACCTCCAACGATCCGCGCCGCGGCCTGACCGCCCTCCTCTTCCACCGCGACCAGCCGGGCTGGGAGATCGTCCGCCGCATCCCGATCATGGGGCCCGAAGAGCATGGCGGCCATTGCGAGATCGCCTTCGACGGTCTGCGCGTCCCGGCCGAGGACGTGCTGATGGGCGAGGGCGACGGCTTCAAGGTCACGCAGATCCGGCTCGGCCCCGCCCGCCTGACCCATTGCATGCGCTGGCTCGGCCTCGCCAAGCGCAGCGTCGAGATCGCCCGCGCCTATGCCGCGACGCGCGAGGGCTTCGGCATCCGCCTCGCCGACCGTGAAAGCATCCAGCTCAAGCTCGGCCGCACCGCCATGGCGATCGAGATCGGCCGCCTCCTGGTGATGAAGGCGGCCTGGGAGCTCGACCGTGGCGGGCAGGCGCGCAAGGAGGTCTCGATGGCCAAGGTTCAGGCCGCCAACACGCTGCACGAAGCAGCAGACATGGCGATCCAGATCAACGGCGCGCGCGGCTATTCCAAGGACACCGTCCTCGAATGGATCTACCGCTACGCCCGCCAGGCACGGCTGGTCGACGGCGCCGACGAGGTCCACCAGATGGTCCTCAATCGCTTCCTCGACAAGGAAGGCGACGCCTTCTGGCGTTGGCCGGTCGCTGGCGCATGACCGCTCCCGCCGGACAGCCAGATCCCGGCTTCGACGCCGCCATCCTCGACCGCTTCCTGCGCGGTGCCGTGGAGGGGCTGTCCGGCCCCATGCGGCTGCAACAGATCAGCGGCGGCCAATCCAACCCGACCTTCTTCGTCACCTATGACGAGCGCGCGCTGGTGCTGCGCAAGCAGCCGCCGGGCGATCTTCTGCCTTCAGCTCACGCCATCGACCGCGAATATCGCGTGATCAGCGCGCTCGCCCAAACCGATGTGCCGGTGCCGCCGGCCCTGCTCTATTGCGACGATCGCACCATCCTCGGCACGCCCTTCTACCTGATGGAGAAGGTCGAGGGCCGCGTCTTCCACGACTGCACTTTGCCCGGCCTTTCCCCCGCAGAGCGCAGCGCCATGTACGCCTCGCTCGCGACCACGCTGGCGGCGCTGCACAATGTCGATGTCGCGGCGGTGGGTCTCGCCGATTACGGCAAGCCCGGCAATTACTTCGCCCGCCAGGTCGCGCGCTGGGGCCGGCAATGGGAATTGTCGCGCAGCCGCTACGACGCCCATATCGACAGGCTCCGAGCCTGGCTGCCGGAGCATATCCCGGCCGACGAGACCGTCAGCCTCGTCCATGGCGACTACCGCATCGGCAACGCCATGTTCCATCCGACCGAACCGCGCATCGTCGCCCTGCTCGACTGGGAACTCTCGACGCTCGGCCACCCGCTCGCCGACCTCGCCCATTCCGCCATCGCCTGGCTGTCGCGGCCGGACGAGTATGGCGGCATCGAAGGGCTCGATCTTGCAGCGCTCGGCCTGCCCGATCTCGCTGGTTTCACCTCCCTCTATGCGGCCGAAGCCCGCCACGGCCAGACGCTGCAGCCCTTCCACCTCGCCTTCGCCCTGTTCCGCTGGGCCGTGATCTTCGAGGGCATCGCGGCGCGCGCCCGGGCCGGCAACGCTTCCGCCGACAACGCCGCCGAAACCGGGCGCCTCGCCGCCGCCTTTGCCCGGCATGCGGCGGGCCTCGCCCTGTGAGCAGGGTCCGATGCCCTCGCCGCGCCGATTGATCCGCCGCCATCCCACCCCTATGCCTCTTGTCGACAAGAGGGCCCGCAAGAGGACTGTGGATGAGCGCGACGAAGACATCAGCCCCCGCCCCGGAGCGCAAGCGCGGCTCGGGCGTCAAAGTCGTCTACGACCTGCTGCGCGACGAGATCCTCGACCTCGTCCTGCCGCCGGGCAGCCCGATCGACGAGGTGCAGCTCGCCGAGCGCTTCCAGATGTCGCGCACGCCGATCCGCGAGGCGCTGGTGCGGCTGGCCGGCGAAGGATTGATCGACACGCTGCCGAACCGCTCGACCATGGTGGCAAATCTCGACTTCCTCAACATGGCGCCCTTCTTCGACGCGCTGACGCTGATGTATCGGGTCACGACCCAGCTCGCCGCCCAGAACCACCGGCCCGCCGATCTCGAGGCGATCCGCGCCCGGCAGGCTGAGTTCGCCGCCGCCGTCGCGGCACAGGATGCGCTGGCGATGATCGCGACCAACGCCGCCTTCCATGCCGCGATCGCGGAAGCCGGCCGCAACCCCTATTTCAACAGCCTGTTCAGCCGCCTCCTCGACGAGGGCCGCCGCTTCCTCAGGCTCTACTACCAATCCTATGACGACCGGCTGCCGCAGCAATTTGTCGATGAGCACGAGGCGATGATCGCCGCGATCGTCGCGCGCGACACGGCAGCGGCGGAGCGTCTCGGCAAGGCCCATGCCGAGCAGATCGTCGAGCAAATTCAGAAGCTTATGGTCGGCGAGAAACGACTCGAAATCCCGCTCTAGAACGCTCGCCCGAATTCTTGTCGACAAATAATATGCAAGATGCTAGGAAGGGGCATGGAGAGGCGCCCCGACTCGGCGCGAGCCTCCGCCGACCGGCAGCCAGAAGGAGATCGAGATGAAGGCCAAGATTTTCTCCGGCGTGATCCCCGCGCTGATGACGCCCTGCAAGGCGGACCGCACGCCCGATTTCGACGCGCTGGTGCGCAAGGGCAAGGAGCTCATCGCCGCGGGCATGTCCGCGGTGGTCTATTGCGGCTCGATGGGTGATTGGCCCCTGCTCACCGACGCCCAGCGCATGGAAGGCGTCGAGCGTCTGGTGAAGGCCGGCATCCCGGTCATCGTCGGCACCGGCGCGGTCAACACCGCCTCCGCCGTCGCCCATGCCGCCCATGCCCAGAAGGTCGGCGCCCAGGGCCTGATGGTGATCCCGCGCGTGCTCTCGCGCGGTTCGGTCATCGCCGCCCAAAAGGCTCACTTCAAGGCGATCCTCACCGCTGCCCCCGACCTGCCGGCGGTGATCTACAACAGCCCCTATTACGGCTTCGCCACCCGCGCCGAGCTGTTCTTTGCGCTCCGCGCCGAGCATCCCAACCTCGTCGRCTTCAAGGAATTCGGCGGCCCGGCCGACATGCGCTACGCGGCCGAGAACATCACCAGCCGCGATGACGGCGTCTCGCTGATGATCGGCGTCGATACCGCCGTCTTCCACGGCTATGTGAACTGCGGCGCCACCGGCGCGATCACCGGCATCGGCAATGTGCTGCCGAAAGAGGTGATCCATCTCTGCAAGCTGTCCGAAGCCGCCGCCAAGGGCGATGCCGAGGCGCGCCGGCTCGCGCTGGAGCTGGAGCAGGCGCTGACCGTGCTCTCCTCTTTCGACGAAGGCCCGGACCTCGTCCTTTTCTTCAAGCACATGATGGTGCTGAAGGGCGATGCGGAATACGCGCTGCACTTCAACGAAACCGATGCGTTGAGCGACAGCCAGCGCGGCTATGCCGAGACGCAGCTCAAGCTCTTCGACGCCTGGTACGCGGATTGGTCGAAGCAGCCGGGCGCCGCGCGGAAGCACGCCGCCTGACGGCAGCGCCCACCCGATGGCCGCTCCCGATGTCATCGTCATAGGCGCCGGCGTGGTCGGCCTCTCTGCCGCGATCGCGGCGCAGGGGCGCGGCCTCTCCGTCGTCGTGCTGGATCGCGAGGGACCGGCGGCAGGCGCCTCGGCCGGCAATGCCGGCGCCTTCGCCTTCACCGACATCCTGCCGCTCGCCTCGCCCGGCATTCTGCGCAAGGCGCCGCAATGGCTGCTCGACCCGCTCGGGCCACTCTCGGTGCCCCCGGCCTATGCGCTGCGGATCGCACCCTGGATGTTCCGCTTCTGGCGAGCCTGCGCGCCCGCCCGCGTCGCGCATTCCACCGCCGCGCAGACCGCGTTGATGGACCTGTCCAAAGCCGAGCTCGAAGCCTTCCTGCGCGAGAGCGGCACGCTCGACATGCTGCGCAAGGACGGCAATCTCCAGGTCTATGAGGGTGAAGCCGAGCTCAAGGCCTCCCTCCCCGGCTGGCGCGCCCGCGAGGCGCACGGCATCGAATTCCACCATCTCGATGCCGCCGGCATGGCCGACATCCAGCCCGGCCTCGCACCGCGCTTTAGCCACGGCACCTTCACGCCGGGCTGGTATTCGATCGCCGATCCCAAGCTCTACACGCTCGCGCTCGCCGAGCATTTCCAGCGCAAGGGCGGCACGATCGAGCGGCTGGACGTCGTGGCTCTGGCGCCGCAGGGCGACGGCATCGAACTCCGCGCCCGTGACGGTGCCTCCCGTCAGGCCGCGAAGGTCGTCCTCGCCGCCGGCGCCTTCTCCCACCGCATCGCCCGCAGCCTCGGCGAGCGCATCCCGCTCGAAACCGAGCGCGGCTACAACACCACCCTGCCCTCCGGCGCCTTCGACCTGCGCACGCAGATCACCTTCGGCGGCCACGGCTTCGTCGTCTCCCGGCTTTCGACCGGCATCCGCGTCGGCGGTGCCGTCGAGCTCGGCGGATTGGATTTGCCGCCGAATTTCCGCCGTTCAGAGGCGATGCTGGCCAAGGCCCGAACCTTCCTGCCGGGCCTCAACCCCGAGGGCGGTGTGCAATGGATGGGCTTYCGYCCCTCGCTGCCSGACAGCCTGCCGGCGATCGGSCGGGCGCGGGCCTCAGCCCGTGTGATCTATGCCTTCGGCCATGGCCATCTCGGCCTGACGCAATCGGCCGGCACCGCCCGGCTCGTCGCTGACCTGTTGACAGACCGGCCAACCGCCGTCGACATCACCCCCTTCTCCCCGCAGCGCTTCTGAGAGGCGTATCCCATGGCCAGCCATACCTTCTCCTGCATCGACGGCCATACCTGCGGCAATCCGGTGCGCCTCGTTTCCGGCGGCGGCCCGCTGCTGGAAGGCGCGAACATGCTCGAGAAGCGCGCCCATTTCATGCGCGAATTCGACTGGATCCGCACCGGCCTGATGTTCGAGCCGCGCGGCCACGACATGATGTCGGGCTCGATCCTCTACCCGCCGACCCGGCCCGATTGCGACGTCGCCGTGCTCTTCATCGAAACCTCGGGCTGCCTGCCGATGTGCGGCCACGGCACCATCGGCACGATCACCATGGGCATCGAGAACGGGCTGATCACTCCGCGCGAGCCGGGCAGGCTCTCGATCGACGCCCCTGCCGGCAAGGTCGATATCAGCTATCGCCAGGAGGGCCGCTTCGTCGAGGAAGTCCGCCTGACCAATGTGCCGGGCTTCCTCCATGCCGAGGGACTGACCGTGGATGTCGAAGGSCTCGGCGAGATCGTCGTCGAYRTCGCCTATGGCGGCAATTTCTACGCCATCGTCGATCCGCAGAAGAACTTCCGCGACATCGCCGACCACACCGCCGGCGAGTTGGTCGGCTGGTCACCGAGGCTGCGCGCCGCGCTCAACGCCAAATACGAGTTCGTCCACCCGGAACACCCCGAGATCASSGGCCTCCGCCATATCCWGTGGACSGGCMAGSCGACSAAGCCSGAAGCSCAYGCSCGCAAYGCCGTGTTCTACGGCGAGAAGGCGATCGACCGYTCGCCCTGCGGCACCGGCACCTCGGCSCGCATGGCGCAGCTCGCCGCCAAGGGAAAGCTCAAGGTCGGCGACGAGTTCGTGCACGAATCGATCATCGGATCGCTGTTCAAGGGCCGCGTCGAGGCGGCGGCGACGGTAGCGAACCGCGAGGCCATCATCCCCTCCGTCGCCGGTTGGGCCCGGATGACCGGCTACAACACCATCTTCATCGACGACCGCGACCCCTTCGCTCACGGCTTCGTCGTCGCCTGAAAACGGCCGCGCAGCGCGATGCGCGAAAGGCGGCCCTCAGGCCGCCTTCTTACCCGCGTCGAACGGGATCTCGATGTCGACGGCCAGCGTCGAGACCTGGGCGCCGCGCTCCATCCTGACGGTGACCTTCTCGTCATCGACCTGCATGTGCTTCGAGATGGCGCGCAGGATTTCGTCGCGCAGCTTGGTGACGAGGTCGGAATCGCCGACGGCGGCGCGCTCATGCGCCAGCAGGACCTGCAGTCGCTCGCGGGCTGCCGGAGCCGATGGCGAGCGGGAGAAAAGGCGGAGCAGATTCATGCCGCTTTCCTTCCGAAGAACTTGCCGAAGAAGCCTCGCTTCTCGCCGGGGATCGCGACCGGGAGGCTTTCGCCCTTAAGCCGGCGCACGGCCTCGAAATAGGCGATCGCCGGCGCGCTGCGGTCGTCTGCAAGCGTGACGGGCGAGCCGATATTGGAGGCGCGCAGCACGTCCATGCTCTCCGGGATGATGCCCAGCAGCGGGATCGACAGGATCTCGAGGACGTCGTCCACCTTCAGCATGTCGCCGCGCTCCGCGCGGGCGGGGTCGTAGCGGGTGAGCAGCAGGTGCTTCTCGACGCGCTCGCCGTTCTCGGCCCTCAGCGTCTTGGAGTCGAGCAGGCCGATGATGCGGTCGGAATCGCGCACCGAGGAGACTTCCGGATTGGTCACGACGATAGCGATGTCCGCATGGCGCATGGCCAGCGTCGCCCCGCGCTCGATGCCGGCCGGGCTGTCGCAGATGACCCAGTCGAAGCTCTGCTTCAGTGCGCCGATCACCGCCGCGACGCCCTCGGCCGTCAGATTGTCCTTGTCGCGCGTCTGCGAGGCCGGCAGCAGATAGAGCGTCTCGACCCGTTTGTCGCGGATCAGCGCCTGCGTCAGCTTGGCCTCGCCCTGGATGACGTTGACGATGTCGTAGACCACGCGCCTTTCGGCGCCCATGACGAGGTCGAGATTGCGCAGGCCGACGTCGAAATCGATCACGACGACCTTCTCGCCGCCCTGTGCGAGTGCAGCGCCCAGCGCGGCGGAGGAGGTCGTCTTACCGACGCCGCCCTTGCCCGATGTGACCACGATGACCTTGCCCATTGACCGCTCCTTTGAATGTTGATGCCTGCGGCTCAGGCGAGCGCTTCGACCTTGAACGCTTCGTTCTCGAGCCAGATCTGGACGGATTTGCCGCGGAGCCCGGGCTCCATGTCCTCSGCCGTCTTGTAGWAGCCGTCGATSGCGAKCAGCTCCGCCTCGAGCTTGCGGCAGAAGATGCGTGCCGCGCCGTTGCCCATCGTGCCCGCCATCGCCCGTCCGCGCAGGGTCCCGTAGACATGGACCGAGCCGCCCGCGACGATCTCCGCTCCCGATGCGACCGAGCCAATGACGGTCACGTCGCCTTCCAGGAAGACCAGCGACTGCCCCGAGCGCACCGGCTGCGTGACGATAATGGACGGCACGGTTTTCGGCGGCTGCGGCGCGGCCGGCTCGCTGCTGGCGACGGCATCGGCCTTGGGACTCTCGGCTGCGACCGGGGCCTCGAAATCCGAGGTGGGGCGCCCATCGGCCATGGCCGGCGGCAGGTCCGAGCCGAGCAGCGACGGGGACGCGCCCTCGATCCCCATGATCCGCACCTGCCGTGTGCCGAGCTTGCCGACGAGCTCCCGCAACTCAGCGCGGTCGATCTCCAGGCCGGAAACGTCGAGCACCACGGGTCGCCGCAGGAAGAAGCCGGCGGAGCGGGAGGCCAGATCGTCGAGCCGCGCCAGCCAGTCCTCGAAGGGCTGCTCCGGGGTCAGCGTCAGCGCGAGATAGGACCGCCCCTTGAGGCGGATAGGCCGGGGTTGAGTTAACACGTCGGTCATCTTGGTAAATTTTCGGTTGCTTCGGTGTATCGAGGGAATGGTTAACGGAGTGTAAATCGCCCCGGCGCAGCCAGCGGGAGTCCACATTCTCTCCACAGCGCACATCGGCTCGATCCGGCCGGCATCGCGCATCTGCGACACCCGGTGCTGACGTGGGCCGGATGCTGCGGCTACCATGGCCGGGAAGCCGCTTGCCTCGGAAAGCCGATGCTGGTGTCTCGTCGAGCGTTCCGCCGGGAAACAGGGAATCACAGGAATGTCGCAGGCCGCGATTGCCAACCGTCTGGACCGCCCGGTCGACGATGCAGCCGATCACGTCCTCGGCCCCGGCCGCGCGCAGATCACGCTCGTCGAATATGGCAGCTACGCCTGCCCCCATTGCCGGGCCGCCAATGAGCGCATCGCCGAGATCCGCGACCAGCTCGGCGAACGCGTGCGCTATGTCTTCCGTCACCGGCCGCTGACCGATAGCGACATCGCGCTGCGCGCCGCAGAGCTCGTCGAACGCGCGCGGACCGCCGAGCAGTTCTGGGACGCGCACGTCAAGCTGATGACGCGCTCTCAGGTGCTGACCGAGGACGATCTCGAGGCGGTCGCCCGCGATCTCGGCCTCGCCGAGCAGGCTCCCGATCAAGCCGCGCAGGAGGCGCAGCAGGCCGCCGCCCGCGTCGAATCCGACATCGAGAGCTCCCATGCCAGCGGCGTGCGCTTCACCCCGACATTCTTCATCAACGAGCGCCGCTATGACGGCCCCTGGGACGAGAGTTCCTTCCTCGATGCGATGCTGGGGACGCTCGGCCATCGCTTCCGCACCGCCGCGCTCGATTTCGCGAGCTGGGGCCCTTCGGCCGGCATCCTGCTGCTGCTCGCAACCGTCCTCGCCATCGCACTGACGAATTCGCCGCTGGGGCCGGGCTTCGAGGCCTTCTGGCATCGCGAGGCGGCGCTCTCTTTCGGCGATGCCCGCTTCGGCATGTCGCTCCAGCACTGGGTGAATGACGGCCTGCTCACGATCTTCTTCCTGGTCGTCGGCCTGGAGATCAAGCGCGAGTTCACCGTCGGCCATCTCGCCGGACGGCGTTCCGCCGCGCTCCCCATCGCCGGCGCGATCGGCGGCATGGTCGTCCCGGCACTGCTATACATCCTCGTCCTGCCAGGCGGGCCCTGGTCCCATGGCTGGGGCGTGCCGATGGCGACCGACACCGCCTTCGCCATCGCCATCATCGTCATGATGGGCTCGCGGGTGCCTATCGAGCTGCGCATCTTCCTCACCGCCGCCGCCATCGTCGACGACATCGGGGCGCGTCCATGCCGGGGGGCTGCACGCGACGCTCGCCGGCGTCGTGCTGGCGCTGTTCATCCCGACCCGGCCGCCGGCCAATCTCGCCGCCCTCACGGCGCAGGCCAACTCGATCATGCTGGGCGAAGCGGCCCATGGCGGCGAGGTGCTGCGGCACGGCCCATCGACCCCCGCCCTGCGCGCGCTCGACGCGATCCATGACCGTCTGGAATCGCCGGCCGACCGGCTGCTGCGCCACGCCGGCGCCCGGTCGAGCTATCTCGTCCTGCCGCTCTTCGCCCTGGCCAATGCCGGCGTCGTCATCGCGCCGGACGTCCTCGAGGGACGCGGGATGCTGGTGCTCGCGATCGCGGCTGGGCTGGTCCTCGGCAAGCCGCTCGGCATGCTCGGAGCCGCCGCCCTCGCCGTCCGCCTCGGCGTCGCGCTCAAGCCCGCCGAATATTCCTGGCTCCAGCTCGCCGGAGCAAGCGCGCTCGCCGGCATCGGCTTCACCATGTCGCTCTTCATCGCCGGCCAGGCCTTTGCCGATCCGGGCGACTTCGCCGCAGCCAAGATCGCGGTCTTTGCGGCCTCGATCGCTTCGGCCTTGCTGGGAGCTGGCCTGCTCGCGGCCGCCGCGCGAAGATTCGCGGACCGGGCGGCGTAGATCGCCGCGCGCCCATCGGATACGATAACGAAACTATATCCATGCGTTATCGCGCATAATTCTCACGAATCGTCGCCCACAGCGACCTCAGGGAAATCATGAGCTCGTAAATTCTAAGTATAATTTCGGTATTATAGATAAATACACGCCAATATTTCTATAAACGACTGCGATACCCCAACTCCGACGCATCAATGAAGTGCGTGATCGGCGTCGTTCCACTCCGCGGTCGCCGCGAGAAAGGCGGCGCGCAACGCGGCGGCGTTCTCGGCCTCGAACAGCGTCTCATGGTTGCCGGGAAGATCGATGATGCGAAGCTCGGGGCAACGCTTGCGCCAAAGACCGTCATTCGCCGCCGTCGCGGCAGTACGCAGCAGAGCCGCCGGCGCGTGCAGAGACGTGGTGCGATCGTCGAGGTTGCGCATCCATGCCGCGGTCATGCGGATCCGGAGCCGCATGCTCAGCTCTTCCGCGAATGCCGGATCGATCGTGCCGATCCGATGAAGCGGCGCGGCGTGCTCGCGCGCGAGCACGGGCAATCCATCTCCGGCGAGGCGAAACAGGCCGCGCCAGGCGAGATGCCGGGCGTGAAGCACCAGTGCGCCCGGGCGCCCGCGCCGCAGAAGATCGGCCGCGTGGGAGGCGAGGCGCGCCTTCCACTGCGCCGATCGTGCCGCCGTGATGCTCCCRGAATCGATGATGCACAAACCCGCGACGGTGCGCCCGAGGCTCTCGAGACGGAGCGCGGTCGCATAGGCGAAATGGCCGCCGATCGAGACGCCGAGCAGAACGACCGGCATCTGCGGGACGCGATCCATGATCTCCGCCGCGAAAGCATCGACCAAGGCCTCTCCGGTGAGGTCGGCATCGACGGAATTCCGCCAGCCTGGATAGCGCAACGCGATGACGCGATCCCGGTCCGACGGCTCGGCACAGAATGGTGCGCAATCCGGCGCGTGGCCGCTCGCGCCCGGCAGGACGATGAGCGGCAGGCCCGCGGCGTTCATGTGCAGGCCATGGCCGTTCGGGACAAGGCCGCCGCGATCGTGCGCGCGGTGTACTCGGCCCCGGCGACGAAGCGGAACACCGGGCCGAAGCTCATCGACGATGCCGGACCGGCGAAGCGCAGCCCCCGGACGGAAGACTGGAAGGATGCATCGAGCCGTGGCGCGCAGCCTTGCCGGGCAATGGCGCTGCGCAATTCGGGCGCCAGAAACGGGATGCGCTCGACATTCACCTCGTAGCCGGTGCCAGCGATCACCCGGTCGACGAGCAATTCGCGATCCTGTTTGTCCGCACCCCGCAAGCGCAGCGACACGCGATTGCCGATCGCCTGYCCCGCGACCACGCTGGTATCGTATTCGACCGGCACGAGCGCCTCGACCCGCTCGCGCAGCCACCATGCTCCCTCGGGCGGCAGGAAATTCCTGAGGAAGAGCGCGCGCCCGCAGGCCGGCAGCCGATGGAACGCGCCGGGAAACTGCGTCAGGGCCCATGCTTTCGGACTGCCGCCCAGCGCCGAGACCGGCCAGCGGACCCGCTGCCAGAGCGTCGGCGTGCGGCTCCCGCGGGTCATCCAAAGAGTGGATGGCTTGCGGATCAGCAAGCGCGGCGACGCACCGGCTTCGTGGAGCAGCGCGGCCGCTTCGAGGGAGGACTGGCCGGAGCCGATGACGGCGACCTCGAGGCCCTGGAAAGCAGCGAAGCTCTCGACCCTGGCGGTGTGCGTGGCGAGGGCACCGGGCAGTGCTCGCAGCGCGTGCGGCATCTTCGCGAAATTCGCCAGCCCCGTGGCGACGATGACATCCGATGCCTCGACCGCGTCACCATTGCTGAGCGTCAGGAGGTAACTCTGTCCCCGCCGGGAGACATTCGCGACATCGACTGGCTCGATCCAATCGACATGCCGCTCCTGAAACCAAAGACCGTATTCGGCGAAATTCGCGATGGAGCAAGGCTCGAACGTCTCCAGGCCTCGCGGCTCGTTGTAATCGGCGAAGGTCGAGCCCGGTTGCGGCGACGAGATGTTCGTCCCGAAGCAATAGGATTTGAGATATCGGCGAGACCCGGCGCGGGCGATCTGGCTCCAGAAGGCCATGGGCTGGCCGAAGATCCGGTGCGGGACATTGCGGGCCGCGAGATGGCTCGCAAGCGAGAGCCCGTAAGGTCCGCCGCCGATGATCGCCACGAGTTGCTTCCTCATCGTCACAGCCCGCGCGCGACCAGGGGAGAAGACGGAAGCATGGTCCGCACGAACCGCGGCGCCGCCCGAAATCCGAGATAGAGCTCGGACAGAACATGCACGATGCCCGGCATGGGGTCGCTGGGATCGGAGGCGAAGTGGACCATATGCGCGCGGTTCTGCCGCGCCCAGCTGCGCCAATGCGCGAGATCCCCGAGGCGCGCCCGCATGCAGAGCGTCTGCGCCAGAAGGATCGCATGAAGGGTGAAGTTGTCGCAGAAGACGACCTTCTCGGCCGGGTTCTCATCTTGCGCCTCGGCCGCGAGGCTTCGAAGGGCTTCGGCTTCGCCGAGCGCGTCCAGATAGGCCAGCAGCGGCAGAGGTAGCCCGCGGCGCAGATCGAGGCCGATCTGGTTGAACAGGCGCGGATTGAAATCGATGATCGCCCAGGCGCCGTCGTGCAGGATGAACTCGACCTCGAACAGTCCGAAATAATCGAGCTCGCGGCACAGGCGATGGACAGCCTGCGACAATGCGGGGTCGGCCGGGCGCGACTCGTAGCACACGCCGACCCCCACCGGCCGTGACCGCTGGAGGATCTTGGTCGAGCGCCGGGTCACGAACACATCCGCGCTGCGTCCGATGAAGCCGGAGATGGAAACCACGCCTTCACGTCCGATCTCGACGAATTTCTGGATCACCGGCCGCACCGAGCCGGGCTCCCGCGGCGTTTCGTCGAAGCGATACCGCTCGCGGGCAAGGAAGCGTGGATATTCCGCGATGAGCTCTTCCGCCGAATGCACGACGACGCCCTTGTCGTTGCGCAGGCGATGGACATGGGTCCGCGGCTTGATCAGGACCGGATAAGGAAGGTGCGGCGCCCATTCGGCCAGCTCATCCAGGTTCTGCGGGTCCCAGCTCGGCAGGACAGCAACGCCGGCGCTCGTTGCGGCCTGTTCGAGCAGCGCCTTGTCGAGGATGCGCCTGATCGTCTCGATCGGCGGCTGGTACAGCCGGAAATAGCGCGCGAGGAGCGGCGCGTTGGAGCTGTAAAGCCAGACCAGCTCGTCGGAGGTCGGCAGCAGCACCTGCCCGGGATCGGACTTGCCGATCGCGAGCAGCCGGTCGAGATAGCGCATGCTGTCGCTTTCGACCGGCGCCGCATAGCGGCGCCCGGCGCAGCGCGACCATCCGGCCGGGCAGAAGCGGTGATCGACGATGACATTGGCGCCGATGCCGTAGCCGGCGAGGTGGCGCACGGCCGCGATCGTTCCTCCCGAGGACGCCGATCCCAACAGGACGGCGGGCCGTTTGAGAATGGGTTCTTGCATGCCAGGCCTCGATCGAGTGCAAGCCCTCCTGGCCGTCGCAAACCGCTTTCGCGAGTGGACAGCTGCCTCTAGAAACGCGGCAACATGCCGTTACGGCACGCCGCTCTCGGAATAATCCTGGTGGGGTCGGGATGTCCGGGAGGTCTTGGCGCAATTGCGCGAGCGTGGACGCAGCACGCGCGGCGTGAAAACACGCAGCGATCCCGGAATGATATTGAGACGAGAGTGGAGATCTTCGAACCGCTCAAACGCGCAACCGGTTGCGTTTTGTGGATCCGTATCGGGGTAGAGTCACAGGCATAATCGAGGGCACTCGCGATCACCGAGGCAATATAAATATCAATATCTCATACAAACCCAGATTCTCGATTTTGACATTACAAATACATTTATCCCCATGAATCGCTAAGTAATATATACATAGATGATC
>NZ_JBFRDQ010000118.1:0-22495 GCF_052113865.1 Allobosea sp. TAB14
GTGCTCGGCGTCGGCGGCGGCTTCATCCTCGTGCCGGCGCTGATCTATTTCTTCCGCATCCCGCCCTCCGTCGTGGTCGGCACCTCGCTCTTCCAGATCCTGGTGACGATGACCGGCGCGACATTGCTGCACGCCATTACCAACCAGTCGGTCGACATCATCCTCGCCGCGCTGCTGCTGGTCGGCGGCGTCGTCGGCGCCCAGTTCGGCGGCCGCGCCGCGCGCAACCTCAACGTCGAATCCTTCCGGCTGCTGCTCGCCCTGCTGATCCTCTCGGTGGGGCTGCGCTTCGCGATCGAGCTGTTCATTCCGCCGAGCGAGCCCTTCTCGGTCGTCGTGCCGGAGAGCGCGCGATGAGAGGGGCCTGCCTCCACGCCGCCACCTTGCTGGCCGCCCTGCTGGCCCTCGCCATGCCGGCGCGGGCCGAGACGCTGATCGCGGCGATGTCGAGCCACCAGATCCAGATCACCTCGAACTATACCGGCAGCCAGCTCACCGTCTTCGGTCTCGTCGAGCGCGACGGGCGCAGCGTCGCCCGCGGCGACCCGCACGACATCATCGTCACCGTGCGTGGGCCGCGCCGCATGCTGCTGGTGCGCCAGAAGGAGCGGTTCGGCCCGATCTGGATCAACCGCACGCAGCGGCGCTTCCCCGAGAGCCCGGTCTTCCTGCTGGTCGCGACCAACCGGCCGATCAGCGAGATGATGAGCGCGGAAACGGCGAGGCGCGACCGGGTCGGCCTCGCCAATGCCGAACGCCCGGCGCAGAATTGGTTCGACGACAGCAGCGTGGCGACGTTCCGCGACAGCCTCGTGCGCATCATGCAGGGCAAGGACCTCTATGCCTATCAGCAACGGGGCGTGACCTTTCTCTCGAACTCCCTGTTCAGCGCGCCGATCGACGTCCCCGCGACGGCGCCGACCGGCTCCTATACCGTCGATGTCGTGCTCTATGCCGGCGGCGTACCGCTGGCGCGGCAGCAGACGAATTTCGAGGTGATCAAGACCGGGGCCGAGCAGCGCCTCGCCTCCGGCGCCTATGACTGGCCGTGGCTCTACGGGCTCGCCACCATCCTGCTCGCGCTGTTCCTCGGCTGGGGCGCCAGCGTCGTCTTCCGGCGCGATTGAGGCTCTTTTTCGATCCGTCGCGGCCTTGAACCGGCTGGCCCCTCAGCCGAGAAGCGCGGAATAGGGCAGGAAGGGCTGGATGCTGCCTTCCTCGGCCAGCGCCGGATCCTCGGCCAGCTCGACGAGCCCGTCGGACTGGGTCAGCGAGGCCAGCGAGCCCGCCCCCTCGCCCGGATGCCTGCGGGCCAGCGGAACGGCATCCGCCCCGGGCTCGACCGAGACACGCAGGAATTCGCGCCGCCCCGGCTTGCCCCGATGCGAAAAGCCGAGCCGCACCGGCAGACGCAGAAGCGGGTCGCACGCCGTGCCGGCCAGCCGCGCGATCATCGGCCGCGCCACGAAGGCGAAGGTGACGAAGACCGCGACCGGATTGCCGGGCAGGCCGAGGAAAGGCGTGTCCGCGATCGTGCCCACGGCAACCGGCTTGCCGGGCTTGATCGCGATCTGCCAGAAATCGAGCGAGCCAAGCGTGGCCAGCGCCGCCCTGACGTGATCCTCCTCCCCGACCGAGACCCC
This sequence comes from Allobosea sp. TAB14, assembly GCF_052113865.1. Taxonomy (NCBI): domain Bacteria; kingdom Pseudomonadati; phylum Pseudomonadota; class Alphaproteobacteria; order Hyphomicrobiales; family Alloboseaceae; genus Allobosea; species Allobosea sp. TAB14. The sequence goes on from NZ_JBFRDQ010000118.1 coordinate 1,644, forward strand.
GCCCGAGGTGATGACCAGGTCGCAATCGTGCGCGGCTTCCTTCAGCCGTGCCGCCAGACCGTCGCGGTCGTCGCGCAGGATGCCGAGATCGACAGGCTCCGCGCCGGCGCGCGCCAGCAGGGCGCGCAGCATGGGCCGGTTGGCGTCGTAGATCGCGGCCGGAGGCAGTGTCCCGCCGGGCTCGGTCAATTCGTCGCCGGTCGAGAACAGCGCGACGCGCGGGCGGCGCCGGAGCGTGACGCGCTCCAGCCCGAGCGCCGCCAGCAGGCCGAGATCCTGCGGGCGCAGGCGGCGCCCGGCCTCGAATGCGCGAGCGCCCCGGGCGACATCCTCGCCGGCCGGCCGCAGATTGGCGCCGCGCCTCAGCCCCGGCGGCAGTAGGATCGCGTCGCCCTCGCGCGCCACATCCTCCTGCATGACGACCATATCGGCACCGGGCGGGAGCGGGGCGCCGGTGAAGATGCGCAGCGCGCCGCGTCCGAACTCCGCTGGCGCCATCTCGCCCGCAGCGACGCGACCGAGCACCGGCAGGCGGGTTTCGRCACCGGGCGCGAGGTCGTCGAAACGCAGCGCGTAGCCATCGACGGCCGAATTGGCGAAGGGCGGCAGGGGCAAGCCGGCGAAGACATCCTGCGCCAGGACACGGCCATCGGCCTGCGACAAAGGCAGCGCCTGCGTGCCGGCGACCGGAGCGACCAGGGAAACCGCCCGCGCGCCGGCCTCGGCGAGCGTCATCGGCGCATGGCSCGGCCCGATGCCTTTCAGGCGCGCCATGGCCGTTCCCGCCGCTCGCGGCCACCCGCTTCCATCGGTCTCCGCCTCTCCCCGGCTTCGCGGCATCGTCCGGGACGTTGCCGCGTTATCCCTCCCCCTTCTCCCTTGCCATGCGGGGATGGGTCAAGCGCATGGCTGCGGCGCAGGTTGCCCCTGCCCGAAAAGCCATCATATGAGACATGACGACGACAACGACCCGAGCGGGCGCGACCATGGACACCATTGCGCTCGATCTGCGCGGCCTGAAATGCCCCCTGCCCGTGCTGCATGTGCGCAAGGCGCTCGATGCGGCGGTGGCCGGCAGCCTCCTCGTCGTGCAATGCACCGATCCGATGGCGGCGATCGACCTGCCGAATCTGGCGCGCGAGACGGGCAATGCGATCGAGCGGCAGGACGGCGCGGGGCGCATCCTCGTCTTCCATATCCGCAAGGCAAGCTGAAGCCCCAAGCAAGGAACGGAGACTTCCGACGTGAGCCTTTCCCAAGCCGACATCCTGCGGGCGCTGGAACTGGTGAAACTGCCGGCGAGCGGGCAATCGCTTGCAGCGTCCGGCCGGGTCGCGGACATCCTGATCGACGGCGGCAAGGTGATCTTCGCCATCGGCATCGACGCGACCGAAGCTGCAGCGATGGAGCCGGTGCGCAAGGCGGCGGAAAGCGCCGTTGGCGGCCTGCCCGGCGTGACGCAGGTGCTGGTGGGGCTGACCGCCGACAAGGCCGCGCCTTCCGCCGGGATGCAGGCCCGCCAGCAGGCGCACCGCCCCGCGCCCGGCGGGCCGCCGCCGAAGCCGGCCGGCGTGCCCGGCGTGAAGCAGATCATCGCGGTGGCGAGCGGCAAGGGCGGCGTCGGCAAGTCGACCACCGCCGCCAATCTCGCCGTGGCGCTTTCGACCCTGGGGCTCAAGGTCGGCGTGCTCGATTCCGACATCTACGGCCCCTCGATGCCGAAGCTCTTCGGCATCACCGGCAAGCCGCAGATCGTCTCCGGCCGCACGCTCGGCCCCATGGAGGCCTATGGGCTGAAGGTGATGTCGATCGGCTTCCTCGTCGACGAGGAGACGCCGATGATCTGGCGCGGGCCGATGGTGATCTCGGCGATCACCCAGATGCTGCGCGAGGTCGCCTGGGGCGAGCTCGACGTGCTCGTCGTCGACATGCCGCCCGGTACCGGCGACGCCCAGCTCACCATGGCCCAGCAGGTGCCGCTTGCCGGCGCCGTCATCGTCTCGACGCCGCAGGACCTCGCCTTGCTCGACGCAAGGCGCGGCGTGGCGATGTTCAGGAAGGTCGCCGTGCCGATCCTCGGACTCGTCGAGAACATGAGCTATTTCATCTGCCCGGAATGCGGGCACCGCTCCGATATCTTCGCCCATGGCGGCGCGCGGCACGAGGCGGAACGGCTCGGCATCCCCTTCCTCGGCGAAATCCCGCTCGCCATGCCGATCCGCGAAACCTCGGACGGCGGGCGTCCGATCGTCGCCAGCGACCCTTCGAGCGCCCATGCCAAGGCCTATATCGCCCTGGCGCGGCAGGTCCAGGCGGCCTTGGGTGGCGCGACACGGGCGGCACCGCGCATCGTCATCGAGTAGAGCCCAGGCGCCGGCCGCAGGACGCGGCTTGACATGGACGCCGCTTGACATGGCGGCGATCTTGTTCTTCTTTTGTTCCTAATCGAACGAAGGAGGCATGTGATGGCCATCCATCGCGCCCGGCATATCGGCATCGGCGTCGCGCGCCCGGCCGAGGAGGTCTATGCCTTCCTCGCCGATCCCGTGAATTTTCCGCGATGGGCCGAGGGGCTCGGCCACAGCTTCGTCCATGTCGAGGGCATGACCTGGCGGGCGGAGACGCCGATGGGCCCGATGCGCATCCTGTTCAGCGAGCCGAACCAGCACGGCGTGCTCGACCATGCCGTCATCCCCGATCACGGCGCCGCCATGCACAATCCGATGCGGGTCGTGCCCAATGGCGACGGCGCCGAGGTGGTGTTCACCCTGTTCCAGCGCGACGGCATGTCCGACGACGACATGGCGGCCGATGCGGGCATGATCGCGCGCGACCTCGCGGCGCTGAAGGCGCTGCTGGAGCGCGGAGGAGCCTGAGGCGCCATTGCGAGCTAACCCAGGCGCCGGAGGATGTCCTGCGCCTCGGCCAGATCGTTCGGCGTGTTGATGTTGAAGAAGGGATCGACCGGCTCCGCCTGCCATTCGGCGACGGCGACCCCATGCTTCGCCGTCCAGTGGCCGAGCCGGCGTTCGCCGCCCGCCAGCGCTGCCWGCAAATCCTCCCGCAGCGCCACCGGCCAGAGCCCGATGGCGTGGTGCTGCCGGCCGGCCGATGCGGCACAGGCGAGCGGCGTTCCGGCGGCTGCGCGCGCCGCATGCAGGCGGGCGACCAGATCGGCCGGAATGAAGGGGGTATCGGCCGCGACGCTGACGAGCCAGCCATCGTTCGGCCGATGCGCGACAAGCCAGTCCAGCCCGGCGAGGATGCCCGCAAGGGGGCCGGCGAAATCGGGCACGGAATCGGCCACCACCGGCAGGCCATGGGCGGCGAAGCGGGCGGGATCGCCATTGGCGTTGAGCAGCAGGCCGTCGCACTGGCCGCGCAAGCGCTCGACGACATGGTCGAGCACGGGCCTCCCGGCCAGGAGCCTGAGCGGCTTGTCGCCGCCGCCCATGCGCCGGGCGAGGCCGCCGGCAAGGATAAGCCCGAGGGGAGGCGCAGGCGGGGCGCTGCTCATGACGGTGCACGCGAGGACGCCATCAGCCCGTGCCGATCAGGCCGCAAGCCGCATCGCATCCACCACCCAGCGCTCGATCTGCTCCTCATCGACCGCCAATTCGATCCAATCATCACCGACGAAAGCGCGCCAGGCCGGCAGGACATCATGGCGCACCGCGAGCAGGACGGGCAGGCCGGCCATGACCGCCTTCGCGATCTCGTCGCGCAGCCCCCCGCCCAGCGCCTCCTGCTTGCCGAACTTGTTGACGACGACGAGATCGGCCCGCTCCGTCAGCGCGCCCGAAAACGCCGCCGCGGCAGCGGCCAGCCCGGCCGCGTCGAGCCGGCAGCCCTCGGCGGAAGGTCCGAGATCCTGGCTGATCGGAAAGCGGGTGCCGTTGGCAAGGTCCTCGAGCGACATCGCCATGCAGCGGTCTTCGCAGGCCTCGTCATTATGTTGGATGACGCCGCCGAGCCGCAGGCCGCGGCGCCTCAGCCGCGCGACGACGCCCTGCATGAAGCCGTCGATTCCGAAATTGCTTGCATAGGGGATGGCGGCCAGCCGGATCATGGCCGATTCATCTCACGAAGCCCCCTGTCGCGCCAGTGGTTCGCGGTGGCCGGCGGACTCGCAAGATGCCGGCGCAGTGTTGCGCCGCACCTACAGTCGCGCGCCCCCTCTCTCGCTAGGGTAGCGACGGCTCAATCCGGGCGGCCGGGCTGGCCGAAGGCCTGTCATCGATCCGGGACGCATGAACCGACCTCCTTCCAAGGCCCAGCTCGACCCCGCTACCGACGCAGCGAGACTGCTGCGACGCATCGGCTTCGCGACGCTCGCACTCGTGCTGCCGCTGGCCGCGCTGGTTTCGCGCCGCGCCGCGGTGGTGCTGGTGCCGATCGGCATCGCGCTGCTGATCATCGCCGCGCTCGTGGAGGAGCCACGCCATTTCCTCGGCGGGCTGAAGGCGGCGCTGCTCAGCCGCCCCGGGCTCATCCTGCTCGGGCTGATCGCCTGGGCGGCGCTGTCGCTGATCTGGAGCCCCTATCCCGGCACCGCCGCCGAGAAGGCCGGCAACCTGGCGCTCGCCGTCGCGCTCGGCTTCGTCGGCCTGTCGGCGCTGCCCGAGCGAATGCGGGCCTCCAACCTCAATCTCGTGGCTCTCGGCACCAGCGTCGCCGGCGTCTTCGCGCTGGGCCTCATCATCGTCGCGGCGCTGCGCCATGCGGCGGCGCCGCCCGGCGCGGTCGAGCGCGGCGTTTCGATCATCCTGATCATGGCCTGGCCGGCACTGGCCTGGCTCTTGTCGCGCGAGCGCGGCATGACCGCGCTCGGGCTCGCGCTCATCGTCGGCCTGCTGGCGCTGACCCGCTTCGAGGATGGCGAGACGGTGGCGATGATCTTCGGCGCCGTCGCCTTCGGCGCGGTCACGGCCAGCCGCGAGGGCGCGACCAAGGTCATCGCCGCGATCATCGCGGGGCTGATGCTGTTCGCGCCGCTCCTGCCCTTCCTGCTCGCGCCGCTCGTCTCGGCCCTGCCGGACAGCAGCAGCGACTTCGCCCAGATGCTGTCGATCTGGGCCGACGTCATCCGGCAATCGCCGGTGGAGCTGATCACGGGCCACGGCCTCGACACCGTCCTGCGCGGCCAGATGACCGGCGTCCTGCCGCAGCCGGCGCCGGTGACCCTGCTGTTCGAGACCTGGTACGAGCTCGGACTGGTGGGGGCCGCCACGGCCGCCGCCTGCCTCTATTTCGCGATCCGCGCCGCGGGGCGCATGTCCGGCGCCCTCTCGGCGGGCGGCGTCGCGRCCTTCACCACCGCCTTCGCGCTCGGCACCTTCGGCTTCGCGCCGCTGCTGCCCTGGTGGCTGATGACGCTGACCGCCGTCGTGCTGATGTTCGGCGCGATCGCGCGCGGCCAGTACCGCACGGACCGCCCGGCCGTACCGCTGCCGATGCGCTCCGCGAACCATACGCGGCCGAAGGCTGGAGAGCCGCCGGCGTCCGCGACTTAAGATCACCACAGAGGCAAGCTCCGCGGCGCGGCTCACTGCCCGCGGGCAGCGACCAGCTTCAGCTTCGGCGTGTTGGCGACGTCGACGGGTATCTCATACGCCTCCTTCGTCGCGTAGCTGAGCATCTGGTGGAACAGCGGCAGGTAGATCGTCTGGTTGCGCAGCTTCTGCCAGAGTTGCGCGACGAGCCCGGCGCGCCGGCTCCGGTCGATTTCCCCGGAGATCCTGTCGATCAGCGCATCGGTTTCCGCATCGCTGTACCCCGTAGCGTTGTAGGTGCCGCGTTGCCCGTCGCGGCTGTGATAGAGCGACGAGAAAAGGTATTCGCTGTCGTAGGTCAGCGTCCCCCAGCCGGCGAGGAAGACATCGGGACCGGGCGTGCGCCGCAGCGCCTGGGACTGCGCCGCCTGCGGCTGGGCGACGAGCGTGACCCGGATTCCGATCCGGGCCAGCATCGGAACCAAAGCGCGACAGGTCTCCTCATCGTAGACGTAGCGATCGTTCGGGCAGTAGAGCGTGGTCGAGAAGCCCTCGGAATAACCGGCTTCGGCCAGAAGCTGTCGGGCCTCCGGGAGCGAGAAAGGCGGCGGCATGTCGAGCTCGCGCGTCCAGCCATCGACGAATGGCGGGATGATGATGCCGCTCGGCAGCGCCTCGCCGCGCATGACGGCACGCCGGATGTAGTCGCGATCGATGGCGAGGTTCATGGCGCGCCGGACGCGCAGATCGGCGAAGGGATTGCGGCCGCCGGCATCGGTCCCGTGCGGCGCCGGCGAGGCGACGTCGAAGCCGAGGAAGATCGTCCGGTTCTCGACACCCGTCGTGACGGTGAGGCCGGGCCGGGCGCGCAGGCGCGGCAGATCCTGAATCGGCACGTCCTGCAGGAAATCGACCGTGCCGGCGAGCAGAGCCGCGACGCGCGCGCTCGCCTGCGGCACCGGCAGATAGGTCAGGTCCGCGATGCCGAGCGGGACGCCGCCGCGATTCCAGTAGGCCTCGTTGCGCTTCATCACGGTCCTGACGAGCGGCTGCCGCGACACCAGCACGAAGGCACCGGTGCCGTTGGCATGGGCATTGGCGAAATTGGCGTCGGAGATCGGGCTGTCCGGAATAGTGGCTGTCCCGTGCTGCTCCGCCCAGGCCTTGCTCATGATCAGGATCGCCGGCGTATTGGCGATGAAAACCGGATTGGGCCTGCGCGTCCTGAACCTGACCGTGGTGTCGTCGACCTTCTCGATATCGGCAACCGAAGCGAGATGGTCGCGAAAACCGGAATTCGGCTGTAGCGCGCGCCGATAGGAGAAGACGACATCATCCGCCGAGAAGCGGCTGCCATCCTGGAAAACCACGCCTTGGCGCAGCTTGAACTCCCAGATCGTCGGGTCCTCCGGCAGCATCCGCCAGGACACCGCCAGAAGCGGGCCGAGGCGCCCTGTCCGATCGCGCTCGGTGAGACCTTCATAGATGTTCTGGACGAGAGCCGTGGTCGGCCCCTCATTGGCGACATGGGGGTCGAGCGTCAGCGCATCGCTCGAGCGCGCCCAGACAAAGGCCTGCGCAGCGGCCGGCAGCAGCAAAGCCAGCAGCGCGAACAGAAGAGCAGCGGCACGGCTGCGCGACATCCCTCCCCCCTCAGGGTCCCGACCCTCATCCCGCCGCGCCTGGCATCCTGCGGCGAGGCCTCTTCTTGGCGATCCGGGCATCGGCACACGCCGATGGCCCGAAAAGCGCTTGCTCGCGAGCCGCCTCCTGCGGCCCACCCGATCCTCAGCGCGACAGATCCGCGATCAGGCCCCGGACGAAGCGCTCCCCCGCCTCGAGCTGCTCCACCGCGATGAACTCGTCCGGCTGATGCGCCTGCGCGATATCGCCCGGACCGCACACCACCGTCGACCAGCCGGCGCCCTGGAAGAGCCCGCCCTCCGTACCATAGGCGACGACATGCCGGCCATTGTCACCGGTCAGGCGCCGGCAGAGTGCCTCCGCCGCCCCATCCGTCTCCGGCCCCATGGCCGGCGTGCTGGAGGTGATCTCGAGAGCGATGCCGGTCTCCGGAGCCACCGCCTTCATCCCGGCCTCGACCTCCGCGAGCTTTGCCCTGTAGCGCTCGGCATAGGCCTCCTGCAATTCGCCGGGAATGCAGCGCACCTCATGGGCGAACGTGCAATGCTCAGCGGCGATGTTGACCGCCGTCCCGCCCTGCACGACGCCGACATGCAGCGTCGAATAGGGCGGCTCGAAGCCGTTTCCGGCCGGGGTGCGCGCCTTGTTCTCGGCCATCGTGGTGTTGTGCCAATGGATCAGCTCGCCCGCCACCATCACCGCGGAAACGCCGACATCGATACGGCTGGAATGCACCGCATGGCCGCGAATCGTCGTGCGCATACGCAGGCCGCCCTTGTGGCCGGTCACGACCTTCATCATCGAAGGCTCGCCGACGATCACGGCCGAGGGCTTCAGCCCCTCCTGCTGCATCGACGCGATCATGACGCGCGCGCCGAGGCAGCCGACCTCCTCGTCATAGGACAGCGCGATGTGGATTGGCCGGAGAGAACGACACCGCCGTCGCGCCTGGGGCCGATGGTCGCGTAGAGATTGGCCTTCTGCCCGTCCGGGCTCGGCGCGAGCCGGCTCTCGACACCGAGCGAGGCGAGGTAGTCCCGGCAGAAATGGATCAGGTCGAGATTGCTGCGTTGCGATTCCGTGTTGAACGAAACCAGCTTCGCCAGCATCTCTTTCGGCGTCATCGTCACGAAGGCTTCTCCCAAAATCCCGCCAGACGCAGGTTCCATGCCGACAGGCTAAAGCGGTTTTCGATCCGAGTGAAACCCGAACCCGCCATTGCGAGGAGCGAAGCCACGACGCAACGCAGGAGCGGTGGCGTTCGACGCCCTAGATGGCTTCGCTACAGCCGCAATGACGGTTCAGCCGGGTCGAAAATCGCTCCAGAGCTCACTGTGATTCCGGACAAGCCGCGGCACTGACCATGCTTGACGCAGGATGCCGCGACGGGCTCTCGTGTCGCCCTGACCCGACGAAGCAGCACAGGATTGCCGCCATCATGGATTTCGATGTCACCCTCGCCGATGTGCAGGCGGCCGCGACGCGCATTGCCGGCAAGGTGCGCCGCACGCCGACCTATCACAGCGCCGGGCTTTCGGCCCGGCTCGGCGTCGAGACCTGGGTGAAGGTGGAGAGCCTGCAGCTCGGCGGCTCCTTCAAGGTGCGTGGCTGCTACAACCGGTTGATGGGGTTGAGCGAGGCGGAGCTGAAGCACGGGGTCGTCACCGTCTCGGGCGGCAACCATGCCATCGCGGTTTCGCTGGTCGCCCATGCCATGGGTGCGCGTGCGCTCGTCCTGATGCCGAAGGCGACGCCGGAGCTCAACATCGCGCTGACGCGGCAGGCCGGAGGCGAGGTCGAGCTCTGCGAGGATTCGGTCGCAGCCTTCGCCAAGGCCGAGGATTACGCCGCGCAGGGCATGGTCCATGTCCAYTCCTATGACGATCCGGCGATCATCGCCGGGCATGGCACGCTCGGCCTCGAACTCGCCAGCGACGCCGGCGGCCGGCTCGACCATGTCTTCATCTCGGTCGGTGGCGGCGGCTTCTCGGCCGGTGTCGGCGCGGCACTGAAAGGCCTCGACCCGGCCGTCAGGCTGCACGGCGTCGAGACCGAGGGCGCGACGACGATGACCCAGGCGCTGGAAGCCGGCAAACCGGTGCCTATCCGCCCGACCTCGATCGCACGCACGCTCGGCGCGCCCTTCGCGACCGAGCGGACCATGGCCGCCGCCCGGCAGTTCCTCGAGGAGATCGTGACGGTGTCCGACGCCGAGGCGGTGCGCGAGCTCGTCTGGGTGCTCCAGAACGGGCGCGTGCTGCTGGAACCGGCGGCCGCCTGCGTGGTCGCCGCGGCACTGGCCCGCAAGGACAGCTTCAGGCCGGGGGAACGCATCTGCCTCGTGCTCTGCGGCTCCAACGTCGCGCTGGAGGACATCGCCCGCTGGCGGACCGAATTCGCGGTCTAGCCTGCGAGGCGGCGCGGCTCTAGAAGCCGCCCCATGAGCCAGCCCCCTGTTCCGACATTGCAGACGCAGCGCCTCACGCTGCGCCCCATGACCGAGGCGGATTTTCCTGCCTATGCGGCGTTTCTGGCGTCGCCCCGCTCYAAGTGGATGGGCGGCCCTCTCACGACGCGGGAGGCCTGGGGCATGTTCTGCCACGACATCGCCTGCTGGCCGCTGTTCGGGCATGGCGCGCTGATGATCGCGCTGAGCGCGAACGAGGCCTGTATCGGGCAGGTCGGCATCAATGCCGGCCCGCTCTTTCCCGAGAAGGAGCTCGGCTGGCTGCTCTATGACGGCCATGAAGGGCAGGGTTACGCCACGGAGGCCGCGCGCGCCATGCTGGACTGGGCGGCACGAACCCTCCGRCTCTCAAGCCTCGTAAGCTATGTCGACCCCGGCAACGCCGCCTCGATCGCCGTCGCCGAACGGCTCGGGGCGGTCCGCGATGCGCGCGCCGAAAGGCCCGACCCGGAGGATCTGGTCTATCGGCACGCGCTGAGCGCTCTATCCGGCTGAACGCCGATCAGCCGCCGTTGCGGGCGAGCCTCGCATAGCGACCGCGCTTGGCGGCGGAGGCATAGCGGCTGCGCTTGTGACCGTACCAGGACGCCTCGCGCTGGCCGACATCAGCGTGGACGAGACCATTCGAATACGTGCCGACGCCACCGACGCTTGCCAGCGAACGGGCGGCGGCGGCCGCCTTGCGCGACGAGACCGCCAGCGGACGGAAGTCGATGGCGCGGCCGAGATAGTGCTGGGAATGCCGGGCGTGGCGTCCGCCGCAGGTCGAGGTGATCTGGATGGGGCCGATCTTGTCGACGAGCGCCGTGATCATGGACCGGGTTTCCGGCTTCAGGCAGCCCAGGCCTTTGACCTGCGGCTGGAAGGATATTTTCTGGATCGGCTCATCAGCCAGAGCGACAGCAGGCAAGAACGCGGACACGCACGCAAGCAACATCAATCGACGCATAATCAACCAAACATGAAGGGGGATGTGAGCCAATTCAGATCGGCAAATGCAAACGATCTGAGCGGAGATGATGGCTCACTATTGCCTGTAAAAGGCGAAATCATGGCTGGTGTGATTTTCTTCTATTGATCGTTTCATTCGCAATCGATGAACGGCCCCTCGGACCACAAGGGCACCCCTTCCAGCCGGCCGCCGCCATGCCATCCGTGCCCACCGCCTGCGCGCCGGCCGGCTTGGACRGGCACCGGGCGACTGGTCTAGCTTGCGCACGGCACCCGCTTTCTGCGTGGTTGCTCAATTCATCTCAGAGGATACGATGCCCAAGACCGACATCATCGCGACGCTGACCCCCGAAATCACYGCGATCCGCCGCGACATCCATCGCCATCCCGAGCTGATGTACGACGTTCACAGGACCGCCGGTCTCGTCGCCGACAAGCTCAGGGAATGGGGCGTCGACGAGGTCGTGACCGGTATCGGCCAGACCGGCGTCGTCGGCGTGATCAAGGGCAAGGGCCAGGGCTCGGGCAAGGTCATCGCCATGCGCGCCGACATGGATGCGCTGCCGATCCATGAGGAAACCAATCTCGAGCACCGCTCGACCGTGCCGGGCAAGATGCACGCCTGCGGCCATGACGGCCACACCGCGATGCTGCTCGGCGCCGCCAAATACCTGACGCAGACCCGCGATTTCGACGGGACCGCCGTACTGATCTTCCAGCCGGCCGAGGAAGGTGGCGCCGGCGCCAAGGCGATGATCGACGACGGGTTGATCACTCGTTTCGGCATCCAGGAAGTCTACGGCATGCACAACAAGCCGGGCGTCCCGGTCGGCAAGTTCGAGATCACCAAGGGCCCGGCCATGGCCGCGGCCGACCGCATCCACATCAAGATCGAGGGCCTGGGCGGGCACGCGGCCGCGCCCCATCGCGTCAACGACCCGATCGTCGCTTCCTGCGCCCTGGTCAGCGCGCTGCAGACCGTCGCCTCGCGCAATGCCGACCCGCTCGAGTCGATCGTCGTCTCGGTGACCGCACTCAATGCCGGCGAGGCCTTCAACGTCATCCCGCAGACGGCGGAGATCAAGGGCTCGGTGCGGACGCTGACACCGCAGACCCGCGAGCTCGCGCAGAAGCGCATCACCGAGATCGTCGACGGCGTGATGAAGGCCTTCGGCATGAAATACGATCTCGAATACCATCTCGGCTATCCCGTCACCTTCAACCATCACGGCCAGACCGACTTCGTGACCAGCGTGACCAAGGAAGCCTTCGGCTCCGACGCGATCACCACCGACGTCCCGCCGACGATGGGCTCGGAAGACTTCTCCTTCATGCTTGAGGAACGGCCGGGCGCCTTCATCAATATCGGCAACGGGGACTCGGCCGGGCTGCATCACCCCGCCTACGAATTCAACGACAAGGCGATCCCGGTCGGCGTGAACTACTGGGCGAGCCTGATCGAAATCTCGATGCCGCAGCGGGCTTGAGCGCAGCGAAGTCGGCTTTCGCCGATTTCGGCACTCAAAACTGCCCATCTCGGACGCGCCGAGATGGGCCGGAGAAGCGGTATGAGCGATATCGATTGCCTGGTTGTCGGGGCCGGTGTCGTCGGCCTCGCGGTGGCCCGTGAGCTTGCGCTCAGCGGCCGCGAGGTCGTCATCGCCGAGGCGGCCGACGGCATCGGCACCCAGACCTCGGCGCGCAATTCCGAGGTCATCCATGCCGGGATCTATTATCCGCCCGGCTCGCTGAAGGCGCGTGTCTGCGTGGAAGGCCGCAAGAAGCTCTACGCCTATCTCGGAGAGCGCGGCCTGCCCCACAAGGCTTGCGGCAAGTTGATCGTCGCGACCTCCGAGGCTCAGAAGCCGGCGCTGGAGACGATCATGGCCCGTGCGAAGGCGTCCGGCGTCGACTCGCTACGCTGGCTCTCCGGCGCCGAGGCCAAGGCGCTGGAGCCGGAGGTGCGTTGCGAGATCGCCCTGCTCTCGCCGGAGACCGGCGTCGTCGACAGCCATGCGCTGATGCTGTCCCTGCTCGGCGAATGCGAGGCGGCGGGTGGTTCGCTCGCGCTCAACACGCCGATCACGGGGTGGCGGCGCGAGGCGAGCGGCTTCAGCGTCGATTTCGGCGGGGCGGAGCCTGCGACCTATACGGTGCGAACCGTGATCAACTCGGCCGGCCACGGCGCGCCGAAGCTCATCGGCATGCTCGCGGGCTTTCCGGCCGAGCATGTGCCGGTGCAGCACTATGCCAAGGGCAACTACTTCGCCCTGACCGGCAAGCAGCCCTTCACGCATCTGGTCTATCCGGTGCCGGAAGCAGCGGGCCTGGGCATCCACGCCACCATCGACATGGGCGGACGGGTGAAGTTCGGCCCCGATGTCGAATGGGTCGAAAGCGACCAGGACCTGGTCGTCGATCCCGGTCGCGGAGATAAGTTCTACGCCGCGATCCGAACCTATTGGCCGGCGCTGCCGGACGGGGCGCTGGTTGCCGATTATGCCGGCATCCGGCCCAAGCTCCACGGACCGACCGAGCCGATGCCGGATTTCCGCATCGACGGGCCGGAGGTGCATGGCGTAGCGGAGCTGGTCAATCTGCTCGGCATCGAGAGCCCGGGGCTGACGAGCTCGCTCGCGATTGCCGAGATGGTGCGGGAGAAGCTGGGGTAACCTCGTCCCCCGAGTCCTTCTCCCCTCGGGGGAGAAGGTGGCAGCGCGAAGCGCTGACGGATGAGGGAATGCAGGCGCCGGACCGCCCTCATCCGCCTGCCGGCACCTTCTCCCCCGAGGGGAGAAGGACGCAGGGGAACGCGGGCGTGCCCTACCCCCTGAACTTGAGGAACGCTTCCTTCGCCTCGCGCGCCAGCGTCGTGATGCGGTTCCAGTCGCCGCTGGCGATGGCATCGGCCGGGACGAGCCAGGAGCCGCCGACGCAGATGACCTGCGGCAAGGCGAGATAATCACCGAGGTTCTTCAGGCCAACGCCGCCGGTGGGGCAGAAGCTCATCTGCGGGAACGGGCCCGAGAGCGCCTTCAGGGCCGGCGGGCCGCCGGCCTGCTCGGCCGGAAAGAACTTCGCCGTGCTGCGGCCGGCCGCGACGGCGCGCATGCAGTCGGAGGCCGTGGCGACGCCCGGCAGCCAGGGCAGGCCGGCCTTGCGCAGGGCTTCGTCGACGCTCTCGCTGAAGCCGGGGCTGACCACGGCCTGCGCGCCGGCATCCTTCACCTGCGCGACCTGCGCTGGCGTGACGACCGTGCCGGCGACGGCCAGCGCCTTCGGCACCGATCTGGCGATGGCGGCGAGCGCCTCGATCGCCGCGGGACGGCGCAGCGTGACCTCGACGACATCGATGCCGCCGGCGACCAGCGCATGGGCGAGATCGACGGCGCGCCCCGCATCCTCGATCACGACGACGGGGATGACCCCGCAGCTCTTCAGCCGGGCAATCGCGGCAGCTTCGTCCATGGTCTCATCTTTCAATCGATTTGGAGGCGGCGGATGGGCTCTACTCCTTCGCCCAATAGACGTCGAGCCCTTGCGGGCGGCCGAGCAGCATGTCCACCGGCAGCGGCGCAGCGCGGGCGCCGGCATCCTTCAGCACCGCCTCCTTGGCGGCGCCGGAGACGAGCAGGCTCACCCAGCCGGCCTCGATCAGGCGCTTGGGCGAGAGCGAGAGCCGCGGCGGCAGGCCGGGCGGTCGCGCCACGACGATGCCGCTGTCGGGCACGGCGTTGAAGATCGCCTCCCCGCCCGGGAAGAGCGAGGCGATGTGGCCGTCCGGGCCCATGCCACTGACGACGAGGTCGAGCGGCGGCAATTCGGCGAGCTCGGCGCAGAGCAACGCCGCGGCAGCCTCGATGTCGCTGCCATGGCCGTGAAAGGACAGGAAGCGGACACGGCCCTGCGTGAGCGGAGCGAATTGCTCGCGCAGCATCCGTTCGTTGGAAGCCGCGTCGTCAGCCGCGACGAAGCGCTCGTCGGTCGGCAGCAGCGTGACCTTCTCCCAGGGCAGATCCTGCCGGCCGAGCGCCGCGAGAAAGCGCGCCGGCGTGGTGCCGCCGGGCACGACCAGCGAGGCATGCTCCTTCCCGGCGAGCAATTCCTTCAGCCGGATCGCGACCGCCTCCGCCAGCGCCTCGGAGGCGTCGGCCAAGGCGGCGAAGCGATGCCAGGCGACGGGCCCCGCCGCCATCAGACGAGATCCGGATCGGCCCAGGAACGGCCATCGCGCTCGATCAGCCCGATCGCCTGCGACGGCCCCCAGGAGCCGGCGGCATAGCGATGCGGATGCGGGCTGTAGTCCTGCCAGCCGGCGATGATCGGATCGACCCAGCTCCAGGCCTGCTCGACCTCGTCGCGATGCATGAACAAGGTCTGGTCGCCGCGGATGACATCGGTCAGCAGGCGCTCATAGGCGTCGGGCGTGCGCTCGTCGAAGGCGGTGGAGTAGCGCAGGTCGAGCTGGCGCGGCACGATCTTGAGCCGACCGGAACCCGGCACCTTCATCATCAGCTGGAGCTGGACACCGTCATTCGGCTGCAGGCGGATGAACAGGCGGTTGGCGTCGAGCCGGTCGCAAGTGCCGTTGCCGAAGATAGAATGCGGCACCGGCTTGAAGGTGACGGCGATCTCGGAATAGCGCTGCGCCATGCGCTTGCCCGTGCGCAGATAGATCGGCACGCCGGCCCAGCGCCAGTTGTCGACCTCGCAGCGGATGGCGACGAAGGTCTCGGTGTTGGAGGCGTGGCCGAGTTCCTCGGCATAGCCCCTGACGCGCTGGCCGTCGATCTGGCCCGGCCCGTACTGGCCACGCACCGTGAAGCGCTGGACGTCGGGGCCGACGATGGGCCTGAGCGCCTTCAGCACCTTGATCTTCTCGTCGCGGACCGCGCCGGCCTCGAGCATGTTCGGCGGCTCGATGGCGAAGAGGGTCAGCAACTGCATGAGATGGTTCTGCACCATGTCGCGCATATGCCCGGCCTTGTCGTAATAGCCGGCGCGGCTTTCGAGRCCGACGGTCTCGGCMACSGTGATCTGGACATKGTCGATGTCGCGRCTCGACCAKGASCGYTCGAACAGGGTGTTGGCRAAGCGCAGKACSAGMAGGTTCTGSACCGTCTCCTTGCCSAGATARTGRTCGATCCGGTAGGTCCGGCTTTCCGGCAGGATGCGCGCGACGGCGTCGTTGATCTGGCGGGCCGAGGCGAGGTCGCGGCCGAGCGGCTTTTCCAGGATGACGCGCGAGGTCGGCGTCAGGATATGGGCCTTGGCGAGGTTCTCGCAGATCGGGATGAAGAGGTCCGGCGGCGTCGAGAGATAGAAGGAGCGCACGCGCTCGCTGTCGCCCAGCGCGGTCTTCAGCGCCTTGTAGGTCTCCGGCTTCAGCGCATCGAGCAGCACCATGGTGAGCCTGCGCAGGAAGGTCGCGACCTGATCCTTCGGAAGGCCTTCCTCATGAAGCCGCTGGGCGATCTGCTTCGGCAGGCCCTCGACGTCCTCCTCCTTGCGGACGACGGCGAGGATGCGGCTGTCCTCCGGCAGCACGCCTTCGCGATTGCGCTGGGCCAGCGCCGGAAAGAGCTTGCGCAGCGCCAGATCGCCGCCGGCACCGAAGATCACCAGATCGAAGGGCGGAACCGGCGTGCGCTCGGGAATGGTCTCGGGGCGAAGCCCCTGATCGGCAATGGCGTCCATGACACTCGAAACTCCGTACGGCTCACCAGATTCGATTAGCCGATCGCTGCGACCAGAGTGAGACGGTTCGGAGCGCTTGCAAAGGGGAAACAGCGGGCAGCGGCCATGCCATGCCGCCGGCCTGCAACAGCCCAAGCCTTGGGCAACCGCTCGCCGCCCTGCCGTTTCCACGGGCAGGATGGCGCTTTGCGCTGGGGACAAGCGCCGTTAACCTGAATCTGCGGCGGTCTGTCCGCGGACGACTAGCAGGTGCCGAGCCTTGGCCATCATCGCCGCGCTGAACCACGTCACCCATTACAGCTATGATCGCCCGGTCACGCTCGGGCCGCAGATCATCCGGCTGAGACCGGCGCCGCATTGCCGGGCGGCGATCAAGAGCTATTCGCTCAAGGTGACGCCGGCGCAGCATTTCGTGAACTGGCAGCAGGACCCGGCCGGCAACTGGCTGGCGCGTTTCGTCTTTCCGGAGCCGGTCAGCGAATTTCGCATCGAGGTCGACGTCGTCACCGAGCTTTCGGTGATCAATCCCTTCGACTTCTTCGTCGAGGCCGAGGCCGAGACTTTTCCGTTCTCCTATGCGCCGGAGCTGCGCGACGAGCTCGCGCCCTATCTGGCGACGGAGCCCGCCGGCCCGCTTCTGGAAGCTTTCCTTGCCGCGCTGCCGAGGGAGCCTACCAACACCGTCAATTTCGTCGTCGATCTCAATGCGCGGCTGCAGGGGATGATCACCTACGGCATCCGCATGGAGCCGGGCGTGCAGGAGCCCGAGCATACGCTGTCGATCGGCTCCGGCTCCTGCCGCGACACGAGCTGGCTCTTGGTCCAGGCATTGCGACATCTCGGCCTCGCGGCGCGCTTCGTCTCCGGCTACCTGATCCAGATGAAGGCCGATATCGACCCGCTGGAAGGGCCGCGCGGCACCGACAAGGACTTCACCGACCTGCATGCCTGGGCCGAGGTCTATATTCCCGGCGCGGGCTGGATCGGGCTCGACCCGACCTCGGGCCTGCTCACCGGCGAGGGCCATCTGCCGCTGGCGGCGACCGCGCATTACCGCTCGGCCGCGCCGGTCTCGGGCGTCGCCAGCTATGCCGAGACCACCTTCGACTTCCAGATGAGCGTGGCGCGGGTGCACGAGGTGCCGCGCATCACCCTGCCCTTCTCGAACGAATCCTGGCAGGCGCTCGATGCTCTCGGCGAGACCGTCGAGGCCGATCTCAAGGCGCAGGATGTGCGSCTSACCATGGGCGGCGAGCCGACCTTCGTCTCGATCGACGACCAGACCGGGGCGGAATGGAACATCGCCGCGGCCGGGCCGACCAAGCGCGAGCGCGCCGATGTCTTGATCCGCCGCTTGCGCGAACGCTTCGCGCCGGGCGGGATGCTGCATTACGGACAGGGCAAATGGTATCCGGGCGAGAGCCTGCCGCGCTGGGCCTTCGCGCTCTACTGGCGCCGGGACGGCGAGCCGATCTGGCGCAATGCCGAGCTGATCGCCCGCGAGCCCGGCGCCAAGACCGGCGGCGATCGCGAGCTGGAGGCGGGCGCGACGATCCAGGACGCGGAGTCGCTGGCGCGCGGATTGTCCGAAAAGCTCGGCCTCGGAGCCGATTACGTCCTCCCCGCCTATGAGGATACCGGCCACTGGCTGCTCAAGGAGGCGCAGCTTCCCGACAATGTCGACCCGCTCGATTCCCGCCTCGCCGACCCGGAGGAGCGGGCGCGGATGGCGCAGGTTTTCCAGCTAGGCCTCGGCCATCCCCGCGGCTTCGTCATCCCGGTTCAGCGCTGGCAGGCGGCGGCGAATGACCGGCGCTGGCGCTCGGAGAAATGGCGGCTGCGGCGCGGCAAGCTCTTCCTCGTGCCCGGCGATTCGCCGGTCGGCTACCGGCTGCCGCTCGGCTCCCTGCCCGACATCCCCAAGGCCGAATATCCGCATATCCATCCGCAGGACCCGATGGAGCCGCGCGGTCCGCTGCCGCCGGCGGGCAGCTCGCAGGCCGCTCCGGCGCCCGGCGCCGGAACGCCGCCATCGCCGGCGGCTCCGACCAGCTTCGGCGCACCTCCCCCGCAAATGGCGGTTTCTGCCGATCCAGGCGGCACGAGCACGGCCCAGCAGCGTACCGAGCAGGAGATTGGCGGCGAGCATGTCCGCACCGCGCTCAGCCTCGAGATCCGCGACAATGTGCTCTGCGTCTTCCTGCCGCCGGTCGAGCGGCTGGAAGATTATCTCGACCTCGTCGCCTCGGTGGAGGCCACGGCCGAGGAAACCGGCCTGCCCGTGCATATCGAAGGCTACGCGCCCCCCTTCGACCCCCGCCTCGACGTCATCAAGGTCACGCCCGATCCCGGCGTGATCGAGGTCAACATCCATCCGGCGACGGACTGGCGCGAGGCGGTGGCGATCACGCAGGGCGTCTATGAGGAGGCGCGGCTGTCGCGGCTCTGCGCCGAGAAGTTCATGGTCGACGGGCGCCATACCGGCACCGGCGGCGGCAACCATGTCGTGCTCGGCGGCGTGACGCCGGCCGATTCACCCTTCCTGCGCCGGCCGGACCTGCTCAAGAGCATCGTGCTCTACTGGAACCGGCACCCGTCCCTCTCCTACCTGTTCTCCGGCCTGTTCATCGGCCCGACCAGCCAGGCCCCGCGCATCGACGAAGCCCGGCAGGACCAGCTCTACGAGCTGGAGATCGCCATGGCGCAGGTGCCGAAGCCCGGCGAGGCGCCGATCCCGCTCTGGCTGGTCGACCGGCTGTTCCGCAACCTTCTGGTCGACGTCTCCGGCAACACGCACCGCACCGAGATCTGCATCGACAAGCTCTATTCGCCGGACGGGCCGACCGGCCGTCTGGGGCTGCTGGAGTTCCGCGGCTTCGAGATGCCGCCGGATTCGCGGATGTCGCTGGCACAGCAACTGCTGCTGAGGGCCCTGATCGCCTGGTTCTGGCGCGAGCCGCAAGGCGGCAAGCTGGTGCGCTGGGGCACCGCGCTGCATGACCGCTTCATGCTGCCGGAGCTGGTCTGGCAGGATTTTCGCGATGTGCTCGCGGATCTCGACCGCGCCGGCTATGCCTTCGATCCCGTCTGGTTCGAGGCGCAGGCCGAGTTCCGCTTTCCCTTCTTCGGCAAGGTCGAGCATGGCGGCGTCGAGATCGAGATCCGGCAGGCGCTCGAGCCCTGGCACGTGCTCGGCGAGGAGGGCGCGGCCGGCGGCACGGTGCGCTATGTCGACTCCTCGGTCGAGCGGCTGCAGGTGAAGGCGAAGGGCTTCGTGCCCGGGCGGCATCTCGTCACCTGCAATGGAAGGCGCCTGCCGATGACGGAGACGGGAACCTCCGGCGAGGCGATCGCGGCGGTGCGGTTCAAGGCGTGGCAACCGGCCTCCGGCCTGCATCCGGCGCTTCCCGTGAATGCGCCACTGACCTTCGACATCGTCGACACCTGGGTCGGGCGCTCGCTCGGGGGCTGCGTCTACCATGTCGCCCATCCCGGCGGTCGCAATTACGAGACACCGCCTGTGAATTCCTACGAGGCGGAGGCAAGACGGCTCGCGCGTTTCGAGGCGATCGGTCATAGTCCCGGCACTCTGGCGATTCCGCCGGAGGAACGCAGCGCCGAATTTCCGCTCACGCTGGATCTGAGGCGCCCGCTTTGATTTGCGCAGTTTCTCTTCGTTCGGCTGAGTCCGGCCGAGCGAATGGCGCGCCGGCAGGGGTCTAGAGCTTTTGGCAGTGCAGGGCCGCATCCGGTCTGGACGCACCAAGGCGGAGCGGCGCGCGGCGCTGCTCGCCGGCTATCGCCCCCTGCCCGGCGCCCGTGACGAGTTCGTCGACGCCGAGGGCGCCGTCCGGCCGCATTGGGAGCCCTTCCTGCAAGAATGGTGCGCACTGTCGCAGGATGAGCTGCTGCAACGCTTCGGCCTGGCCGACCGGCATGTCCACGACACCGGCGTCTCCTATCGCGTCCATGGCGACATCGACGAACGCGACCCGAGCGCGGGCGAGCGCCCCTGGCCGCTGAGCCATGTGCCGCTCGTCATCCCCGGCGCGGAATGGCAGACGATCGCCGCCGGCGTGGCGCAGCGGGCGCAACTGCTCTCGACCCTGCTCGACGACATCTACGGGCCGGGCGAGATCGTCGCGAAGGATCTGCTCCCGGCCGCGGTGGTCAGCGGCAGCCCCGATTATCTGCGCCCCCTGCACGGCGCCCCGGGCGGCGGCACGCTGCAGCTTTACGCCGCCGATCTCGGCCGGGGCCCGGACGGGCGCTGGTGGGTTCTGCAGGATCGCGCCCAGGCGCCTTCGGGCACGGGCTATGCGCTGGAAAACCGGCTGGCGCTGACGCGCGCCTTTCCGGACATGTTCCGCAGCATGAACATCGAGCGGCTGGCGGCTTTCTTCCAGAGCTTCCGCGCCGGGCTGGTCGCGCGCTCGAAGCGGATCGAGCCGCGCATCTGCCTGCTGACGCCAGGCCCGCTCAACGAGAGCTATTTCGAACAGGCCTATCTCGCGCGCTATCTCGGCTTCCTCCTGGTGGAGGGCGGCGACCTCCTGATGCGGGAAGGGCGCGTGCATGTGCGCACCATCGCAGGCTTAAAG
>NZ_JBFRDQ010000119.1:0-35654 GCF_052113865.1 Allobosea sp. TAB14
GTCTCCCAGAGGCCAGGCTTGCGCTGCGGGAGATCCTCGGCAAAGGCCGGGACGGATGACAGGATCGCGATCGCGGCGAGCACCACAGATTTCATTTCCGGTCTCCTCGCGAGAATCGTTCGGGTCGAGCCTCAGACAAGGCCGGCGGGGAGGCCAGAATAAGGCGACCTACCTTGAACGGCTCAGCGGAATACGCCCTCCAGCGCCACCCGGAAGACCAGCGGGAAGACCGGAAGGAAGCCTTTGTTAACCATGTCGGGGCTAATGCTCTGCGCGAATTCCGCACGGATAGCCATCGATGAGTCGACGCCTCGCCTCTCTCGCCCTGGCCGCCGCCATGACGGTGGGCGCCTGCGCGCCCCGGTATCAGGCGACGGACTACGCACTCGCCCAGCCAGAGGGCCCCTATCAGCTCGCCAGCGGCGACAAGCTGCGCATCATCGTCTTCGGCCAGGACAATCTCTCGAACATCTATGCCGTCGACGGCTCGGGCAAGATCTCGATGCCCCTGGTCAACACGATCGTGGCCCAGGGCCGCTCCACCCAGCAACTGGCGCGCGAGATCGAGGCGAAGCTGCGCGGCGGCTATCTGCGCGAGCCCAAGGTCTCGGTCGAGGTCGATACCTACCGCCCGTTCTTCGTGCTGGGCGAAGTGACGAATTCCGGCCAGTTCCCCTTCGTCAGCKGCATGACGGTGCAGACCGCCGTCGCCATCGCGGGCGGCTTCACCCCGCGCGGGCAGCGCAACTCGGCGGAGGTCACCCGGCAGATCGAGGGCCAGCTCGTCACTGCGACGGTGCCGATCACCTACCCGGTCCAGCCCGGCGACACGATCGTCATCAAGGAACGCTGGTTCTGACACCCCCGCCCGGCCCCGCCATGAGCGCCGCCGAAGGTGCGCCGCTCAGAATCCTCCATGTCTTTCGCGCACCGCTCGGCGGGCTCTTCCGGCATGTGCTCGACGTGGCGCGCGGACAGGCCGAGCGCGGCCATGAGGTGGGCATCTTCTGCGACGCCACCACGGGAGGGGCTCGCGCCGACGAGGTGTTCAGCGAGCTCGCCCAGACGCTGTCGCTCGGGATCACGCGCGTGCCGATGTCGCGCTATCCGAGCCGGACGGACGTCAAGGCGCAACTGGCGGAGATGGCCCTGCGCCGGCGCCTCGACCCCGATATCGTGCACTGTCACGGCTCGAAGGGCGGGGTCTATGGCCGTGTCCCGGCGCTGCTCTCGCCTCAGCCACAGCGCGGCGAGTTTCGACCTGCTCTATCTGGGCGAGTTGCGCTCGGCCAAGGGCGTCGACACGCTGATCGACGCACTCGCATTGCTGCGCCGGCGTGACGGGCTCGTCCCGCGCATCCTCATCGTCGGCTCGGGGCCGGACGAGGCCGAGCTCAAGGGCATGACGGTTTCGCGCGGCATCGCCGATCAATGCGTCTTCGAGCCGCCAGGGCCGATCCGCAAGGCGCTGGCGCGGGCGCGGGCGATGGTCATCCCGTCGCGCGCGGAATCGCTGCCCTATGTCATCCTCGAGGCGGCCGCGGCAGCCCAACCGCTGATCTCGACCGATGTCGGCGGCATCAATGAAATCTACGGGCCTCACCACCGGCACCGCCTGATCAAGGCGAACGACCCCGCGATCCTCGCCGAGGCCATACGCACCATGCTGGCGCGGTCGGAAAGCGAGCGCCTCGCCGAGGCGGCCGATCTCGCCGCCCATGTCCGCCAGCATTTCCAGCTGGATGACATGGTCGACGGCGTCATCGCCGCCTATCGCGATGCGCTTCGGGCACGCCAAGGTGGCGTCGCCACCTTGGCCGCCAGAGCCGGATGACATCAGATGGAATCGCTTCGCGGTTCCATCTGATGTCTGAATCCGTCTCTTGCCGAAGGGTTAGAGCATGATGTCGCCCGAAAACCGGTTCCCACTTTTCGGCATCATGCTCTAGGTCAGTTTGAGAGCCACGACGCCGCCGACCACGAGCAGGATGCCGAGCCAGCCGGCCCGGTTGATCCGCTGGCCGAAGGCGAGCGCCCCGATGATCGCCGTCGCGACGAGGCCGGCCCCGCCCCAGACCGCATAGGCGACCGAGAGATCCATGCCCTTGATGGCCTGAGCAAGGGCGCCGAAGGCGCCCATGACGAGCAGCACTCCGCCAGCGCCCGGCAGGCGACGGGTCATCCCGTCCGAGAGCTTGAGCAGATAGGTGCCCGACAGTTCCAGGAGAACGGCGAAGAGAAGCCAGAGCAGGGGCATGAATTGAACGACGGAGACATTCACACATGCCTCCCCTCGCTCGACAGACGCTTATCCCCTGCCTCGCCACCATGGCCGATGCCGGCTTCGATCAGGACGATGCCGACCAGGATCGCCGCCAGCGCGGCGAAGCGGCCAGCCGTCAGATGCTCGCCGAAGAGGAGATGCCCCATCGCCGCGATGCCGACGATGCCGAGCCCCTCCCAGACCGCATAGGCGACGGCCATGGGAATGACGCGCAAGGCGATGCTGAGCAGTGCGAAGGACAACCCGATCAACAGCAGCGGCAGGACGCCGACGAGCCAGGGGGCGGAGACGACCGACTTCAGCGCGGCCGTCGCGACGATCTCGACGGCGATGGCCGCGAGCAGAATCAACCAATGGAAAGACATGTTGCACACGGGCGAAGCCGCGCCACACGGCGCATTTGCGCCGCAAAGACAGCCAAGCAATCGTTAGAGATTTAAATCGAGAGTTCCGACGAAATGGAATTGCTGGAGCACCGCTCCGGCAAACTGCACCGCAGAAGGAGCAACGCCATAGGCGCCAGGCTCGTCACGCGAAATATGTGCTTCTCAGACACTCATCGCCGATAGATATGCCTGCGCAAAGACCTTCTGTCAACCGATAAACACTTCCGATTAAATAAGACACGCCAAATCGAACGAAAAAAGTATTGCGGTAAACTTGAGACAACCCCTTGAGGCGGCAGGGCTATTTCCGTTTCTTCACAGAGGCGGAAAACAGGCGGGGCGGCGTGCCCGCGCGACCCACGAATCGCATGGGAAAACGTTGCAAATCCGCCGAAACAGCGAATAGTCCGGTTAAGCGTTCCGAGAGCAATTTCGGCTAGAGCAGGATGCGAAAAAATCGAAACCGGTTTTTCGCGAAGACCCGGCTCCAGCTCTCTGGCGGGGCCGGCTTCGGATTTCCGACGGGATCATGGGACGATCCCGCCTGAAATCATCCGGCTCTGGACGGTGGACGACCCCCTCGCCTATCAGATCACGATCCCGGTGGTCGCCGTCGGTGCGCTCGCCACCTTCCAGGCCTTGCGGCTCTATCCGGTCGGCGCGCTGCGCCATTTCGCCGGCATGGTGGTGCGGCTCATCGGCGGCTGGACGATGCTGTTCCTGATCGCGCTGGCCGCGTTCTTCTTCCTCAAGGTCGGCAGCCAGGTCTCGCGCGGCTGGCTGATCGGCTTCTACCTCGCCGGCGGCGGCGCGCTCATCGCCGAGCGTTTCGCCGTCACCGCGGCGGTTCGCCGGCTGACGCGCTCCGGGCGCCTCGAACGACGCACGGCC
Source organism: Allobosea sp. TAB14 (assembly GCF_052113865.1). Taxonomy (NCBI): domain Bacteria; kingdom Pseudomonadati; phylum Pseudomonadota; class Alphaproteobacteria; order Hyphomicrobiales; family Alloboseaceae; genus Allobosea; species Allobosea sp. TAB14. The sequence goes on from NZ_JBFRDQ010000119.1 coordinate 3,562, forward strand.
ATCGTCGGCGGCGGCGAGGCCGGGGCGGAGCTGATCAAGGCTCTCGAGGCGCAGAAGGATACAGGCCTGCGCATCTGCGGCGTCTTCGACGACCGCAACGACGCGCGTTCGCCCGATCTCGTCGCCGGTTATCCGAAGCTCGGCACCATCGACGATCTCGTCGAGTTCGCGCGGCGCACCCGGCTCGACCTGGTGATCTTCACCCTGCCGATCTCGGCCGAGGCGCGGCTCCTGACGATGCTGCGCAAGCTCTGGATCCTGCCGATCGACATCCGGCTCTCGGCCCATATGTCGAAGCTGCGCTTCCGGCCCCGCTCCTATTCCTATCTCGGCGCCGTGCCGGTGCTCGACGTATTCGACCGGCCGATCGCGGACTGGGACATCGTCGTCAAATGGCTGTTCGACAAGTTCGTCGGCACGCTGGCGCTGATCGCGCTCTCTCCGGTGATGCTGGCGACCGCCATCGCGATCAAGCTCGACTCGAAGGGACCGGTGTTCTTCCGCCAGAAGCGCTACGGCTTCAACAACGAGATCGTCGAGGTGCTGAAGTTCCGCTCGCTGCGTCACGAGATGACCGACCACGCGGCGGCAAAGCAGGTCACCAAGGACGATCCACGCGTCACGCGCGTCGGCCGCTTCATCCGCAAGACTTCGATCGACGAACTGCCGCAACTGATCAATGTGGTGTTCAAGGGCGACCTTTCGCTCGTCGGCCCCCGGCCGCACGCGATCCATGCCAAGACGCTGAACCGCGCCTATGAGCAGGTGGTCGACGGCTATTTCGCCCGCCACAAGGTCAAGCCCGGCATCACCGGCTGGGCGCAGATCCATGGCTGGCGCGGCGAGACCGACACCGAGGACAAGATCCAGCGGCGCGTCGAGCACGATCTCTACTACATCGAGAACTGGTCGGTGCTGCTCGATCTCTACATCCTGGCAAAGACGCCGTTCTCGCTGCTCACCAAGAACGAGAACGCCTATTGAGCGCCACCGTGCAGCATTCGCAGGCTCAGGGCCGGCGCGCGGCGATCTCCTTCGCCGCGATCCAGCGCGGCGCGCTCTGGCTGCTGGCGGCTTCGGGCGGCCTCGTGCTGATCGAGCCCTCGCCCTATGAGCTGGTGTTTCTGCTCGTGCTCTTCGTGCTCGCGCTCACCGGCATCCGCTTCTCGCAGAAGCTGCTGCCGCTGGCCGTGCTGCTGCTGCTCTACAATATCGGCGGCGCCTTCTCGCYGATCCCCTGGATGGACGACCCGGCCTCGGTGCGCTTCACGGCCGTCTCGGCCTATCTGATGATCACCGCGATCGTGCTCGCCGCCGCGATGGCGCAGGACACGCTGCCGCGGCTCGAGGCGCTGCGGAAGGGCTATCTGCTCGCCGCCTGGTGCGCGGGGCTGGCAGCGATTCTCGGCTATTTCGACATCGCCGGGCTGGGTGAGATCTTCACCCTCTACGGGCGCGCCTCCGGCACCTTCAAGGACCCGAACGTGCTCGGGCCGTTCCTCACCCTGGCGATCGTCTACGTGCTCCAGCGCATCCTGACCGGACAAACCGGCATCCTGCGCGGGCTCTTCGCACTCAGCGTGCCGCTGGCCGGGCTGTTCCTGACCTTCTCGCGCGGCGCCTGGGGCGTGCTCGTCGCCTCCGCGCTGATGATGACCGCGCTGAACTTCCTGATCGCGCCCGACGGCAAGGCCCGCGGCCGTATCGTGGCGATGTCGCTGGCGGCGCTCGTCGCCATGATCCTGGCGCTTCTGGTCGCCTTGTCCTTCGAGAATATCCGCGCCGTCTTCGAGGTCCGCGCGAACCTCGACCAGGATTACGACCAGGGCGTCACCGGCCGCTTCGGCAACCAGATCCGCTCGATCCCGATGCTGCTCGAGGCCCCGAACGGCTTCGGGCCGCTGCGCTTCCGCTGGCTCTTCAACCAGGCCGACCCGCACAACGTCTACATCAACGCCTTCGCCTCCTATGGCTGGCTCGGCGGCATCGCCTGGCTCGCACTGATGGCGGCGACGATCTATGTCGGCTGGCGGCTCGTCTTCCGGCGCGCGGCCTGGCAGAACCATGCGATCGTGCTGTGGTCGGTGCTGTTCGTGCTCATCCTRCAAGGGCTGCAGATCGATACCGACCACTGGCGGCATCTCTATCTCATGCTCGGGCTGGTCTGGGGACTGGCCGCCCTGCCCGACCCGAGCGTGGCGGGAGCGCCTCAGCCGCGCTCCTTGCGAACCACGACATAGGCGTAGGTGGTCACGAGGCTCCAGCCGGTCTTCGCCGCCAGCGCGTTGAAGCCATGGTCGAGCTGCTTCAGCCCCGGCATCCGGTCGAAATAGCCATGCCCCCAGAAGGGCTGGATATGGATGTCGCGGAAGCCGGCCCGATTCAGCATCGGCGTCAATATCCGCGGATTGCCGCGGCACCAGTCGTAGAGCGCCGGGAATTTCGGATCGCTGCCGCCGTCGCGGCGCGCCGGGAACAGCGCATGGACGATGGCGCGCGAGGCTTTCTCCGGCAGCACATGGTTCAGCGCGAAGACTGGCGCCCAGAGCGTCGGGAAGAAGGCAAGCGCCACGCCGCCGGGCGCCAGCAGCGCATGGACGTTACGCCAGGCCTGCTCGACGCCGTCGATATGCTCGAAGACCATGCGCGAGATCATCATGTCGTAACCGCCGGGCGCGACATCCGGCTCGGAGAGGTCGCCGGCAATGTCGAAACGGGCCGTCTTCAGGCCGGCGGGGGTCAATGCCAGTTCGCCGGCGTCGATGTCGTTGACGATCAGGTCGATCCCACGCTCGGTCGCCTGCCCGGCGGTGAACAGYGGATCGCGCCCGCCGCCGATCTCACAGACGCTGCGCAGCCCATAGGTGCGCGCGAGCGTGAGGATGGTTGATTCGTAGTTGTCCCAGGCCCAGGCGGAGTGCCAGTCCGGGCGGATCTCCCCGAACAGCCGGGCAAGCGACCGGCCCGTCTGCTCATCGGCGGCAGAGGACGCGTTCACGGATGCACGCGGCGCGGCCGCAGGCGCGAGAGACATGGCTTTCCGAACTCCGACACCTGATCCATCTCCCCTGCGCACAGTGACGCCGGGTGGATCTCCTCGCAATCATCGTATCGGGCGAGGGTAAATGTTTCGCAGCTGCGATCGCTGCGACAACCCTGAAGCCGCGGTGAGCCCTTCGGGGCAAGGCTCACATGGTTTCTTCAGGAATTTGAATGGTCGGAGCGAGAGGATTCGAACCTCCGACCCCTTGTCCCCCAGACAAGTGCGCTAACCGGGCTGCGCTACGCTCCGACGGACCGGCTTATAGTGGTGGGCCGAACCGGATGCAATCCGCTTTGGAGCCCTGATGACAACATCCACGTCGATGTTCGCACGGGCCTCGCCACAATGCTGCCATAGTCGATGTTGCCCGCAGTCCGATTGCAACCTCTAGCTGCGCTCTCCACAGCTTAGAGACTTCCGATGATTCGCCTCCTTTCGCTTGCACTGATCGTCCTGTCGCTCGGCGGCTGCATCAGCGTTTCCAATACAATTCCAGCGGATGAGATCGCGTCCTTCGGGTTGAAGTCGGTGCATGTGGGCTACGACCAGAGCGCCGCCATCTGGTGGGGTGACGCAGAACGCGCCTATGCGGCCTCCAAGGGATTGCCGGCAATCCAGTCGGACGAACTCGGCAAGACCGAGGAAGGCCGTGCCTATGTGCGGGAAGCTGCGGCACGGAAGATCGCAACCGCATTGGAGAGGACGCTGAAGCCCGAGCTCTCCGGGTCGCGACCGGTCACGCTCCGGGTAACGATCAAAAACCTGATGATCAGCTCAGCCATTCAGCGGGTGCTGGTTGGCGGCGATCATCGCATTACGGCCCATGTCGATCTGATCGACGGCAAGAGCGGAAAGATCCTCCTTGCAGTGCCGGATCTCACGGTCAACGCGCTCGCCGGTCAGGGAATCGGTGGCGCGTTGCTCGACCAAGCCTTCATGCCTGATCCGATCGACCGCGTTTCCAGCAATTTCGCACAACGCTACGCCGACTGGCTCCTCCACAAGCAGCAATCCTAAAACTCGGGCGAGGAGCGCCGCCTCCAGATCAAACCCGCGCCAGCCAGTCTTTCAGCAGCCCGATATCCGCCTGGGTGAGTCCATGGCTCGCCGGCAAGCTGCGATGCTCCACGGTGGCACCGTCGGCCGCGAGCGTCTGCGCCAGCGCCTCGGCGCCGGCGGCAGGGACGATCGGGTCGAGCAGGCCCGAGAGCAGGAGCACGGGCTTGCCCGCCAGGTCGACACGCAGCGGCTGCCGGAAGGGCGGCATGGCGCGCAGCAGCGCCGCGCCGGCCAATGCCTCCGGCCGCAGCAGCAGGAGGCTCGCCGCGATGTTGGCGCCGTTCGAGAAGCCAAGCGCGATCGGCGCCGGCAAGCCGTAACGGGAGCGGGCCTCTTCGATGAAGTCGGCGAGTTCATGGGTGCGGCGGATCAGATCCGCCTCATCGAACACGCCTTCCGCCAGGCGGCGGAAGAAGCGCGGCGCGGCGCCTTCCAGCACCTTGCCGCGCGGCGAGAGCAGGCTCGCCCCCGGCGCGACGGTGCGCCCCAGGGAAAGCAGGTCGCGCTCGTCGCCGCCGGTGCCGTGCAGCAGCAGGAGCGGCTTGCGGGCGGCGTCGCTGCCCGGCTCGAAGACATGGATGAAGCCGGTATCGGCTGCGGTCGCGGTCATGAGGTCTCTCCCTTCAGGAAGCGGAGGAGCCGCCTCGCCCCCGCGAACGGCGAGCGAGGCGGCGGTGTTGGTCGCCGTCAGGCGAGCTCGGGCAGGACGGCTTCGATCTGCGCGCGATGCGCCTCGAGGCCGGCCGGCAGCTTGAGCGAGCGGCCGAGCTCGGCGGCCGGCTCGTCCACGGCGAAGCCGGGGATGTCGGTCGCGATCTCGAACAGGACATGGCCGGGCTCGCGGAAATAGACCGAGCGGAAATAGTTCCGATCGCGCTGTTCCGTGGGGCTGATGCCATGGTTCTGGACAAGACGGCGCACCATCTCCTGCTGCGCGGCGTCATCGGCCGCCCGGAAGGCGATATGGTGGACCGAGCCCGTGCCCTGCCGGGCCGGCAGGAAGCCGCCGGCGACGCGCAGGTCGATGACGCCGCCGATCTGCGTGCCCTTCACCGCATAGCGGATCAGCGTGTCCTCGCGGGCGGCCTCGGCGAAGCCGAAGACGTCGTTGAGGATCGCCGCCGTCGGCGCCGCATCAGCCAGGAGCAGGCTGACGCTGTGGAAGCCACGGATCGCGTTCTCCGGGCCGATGCCGCCATCCGTCCAATAGGGCTCGGCCTCGACGCCGGCCAGGCCGACGAGCGCAAGCCGCATCCCGTCCGGATCGCGGAAGCTCAGCACGGTTTCGCCGAAGCGCTTCAGCGGCGCCTCATGCGGCACGCCCTGCTCGACGAAGCGGTGCGCCCAGAAGCCGATGGAGCCTTCCGGCACCCGGAACACGGTTTCCTGCGTCTCGCCGACGCCGAGACGGCCCGGCGCCGCATGCTCCCAGGGGAAGAAGGTCAGGATCGAGCCCGGCGCCGCGTCGGCATCGCCGAAATAGAGGTGATAGGTGCCGGGATCGTCGAAATTGACGGTCTTCTTGACCAGGCGCAGGCCGAGCACGCGGCTGTAGAAATCGAGATTGCGGCGGGCGGGGCCAGAGATGGCGGTGACGTGGTGAAGCCCATTGATCTGCATGATGACGGTCCTCCGTTCCAAGGCGTTTCAGAAGAGCGCCGCCCGCCATAAGGGCCGGTTCGGCGTCGCTGTTGGCCGAGAGATTGGCAGCATCGGCCCGGAATGCCAGAGGTAGATCATTGCTTTGGTGCAATGTCATGAGATCAAAATCACAATTTGAATTGCTGCATGTCCCGGACGATTTTGGGTGGCGAACGATACCGCCCACCCCTCACCCAACCGGAGACACGACCATGACCGATACCCGCCTCRCTCCTTACGGCGCCCTCGCCTTGCGCATCGCGCTCGGCGCCATGTTCATCGCCCATGCCTATCTCAAGCTCGTTATCTTCACGCCAGCCGGCTTTGCAGGCTTCCTCGGGCAGGTCGGCCTGCCGGGCTTCCTCGCCTGGCCGATCATGCTGGCGGAGCTTCTCGGCGGCCTCGCCATCCTGCTCGGCTTCTACGGCCGCTATGTCTCGCTGCTGCTGATCCCGATCCTGCTCGGCGCGCTGATGGTCCATGCCCCGAATGGCTGGGTGTTCAATGCCCCGAACGGCGGCTGGGAGTATCCGGCCTGCCTGGCGCTGACCGCCTTCGCCCACGCCCTGATCGGCGATGGCGCCTTCGCGGTGAAGCCGGCACCGTCGCTCCTCGATGCGAAGCCCGCCCTCGCCTGACGCTGCCTGACTTCAGCACCGAGCCTCCGTCCGACGCCGGCCATGGCCGGCGTCGGTCTTGAACGTGACGATGCCTTGGCGGAAACTGACCGGATGACGTCTTCCCCTCGCCCCTCCGCCGCCAAAACGCTCGCCTGGGACGATTTCCGCCTGATCAAGGCCGTCGCCGACAAGCGGGCCCTGCCGGCGGCTGCCGACGCGCTCGGCGTCAACCACTCCACCGTGTTCCGACGGCTCGGCCAGATCGAGGAAGCGCTCGGTGTCAGGCTGTTCGAGCGGCACCGCAGCGGCTATGTCGCGACGCCGGCCGGCGAGGAGATGGTCCAGCTCGCGGGCCGGGTCGACGACGACATCCACGCCTTCACGCGCCGGCTCGCCGGCCAGGAGATCAAGCCCGCCGGCGAATTGCGGATCGCCACCAACGACACGTTGCTGGTCGATCTGCTGACACCGGTCTTCGCGAAGTTCCTGGCGCAATGCCCGGATATCAGGCTCGACATCCTGATCGGCAACCAGGCCGCCAATCTCTCCAAGCGCGACGCCGACATCGCGATCCGCGCCACCGACAATCCGCCGGAGACGCTGATCGGACGCAAGCCCGCCCGCATCGCCTGGGCGCTCTATGGGCGCAGCGCCGATTTTCCCGGCCCGGAACTGCCCGCGCGCGAGACCCTGTGGGAGCACAAATGGGTGTCGCTCGGCGAGCAGTTCACCATGCTGAGCGCCGTGCGCTATCTCGCGCGCCATGTCGCGCCCGAGCGGGTCGTCTACAAGCTCAACACTGTGCTCGGCCTCGCGGAAGCGGTCGAGGCCGGCATCGGTATCGGCTTCCTGCCCTGCTTCATCGGCGATACGCGGCCCGGATTGACGCGGCTTGCCGAACCCGATCCCGACCTCTCGGCCGATCTCTGGCTGCTGACCCATCCCGATCTGCGGCATACGCCGCGCGTGCGGCTGTTCCTCGACTTCGCCGCCACCGAGCTGGCGCGTCTCAAGCCGCTGGTCGAGGGCGACAGGATCGTCGGACGGGCAGAGGCTGTCCTAGCGACCGGCGCCGAATCCCCAGCTTGACACCGTCCGTCCGGCGGCGGTCGACCCCGGATTTGGCGGGCGGTGCGAGCTTGCCCTATGCTCGCGCCATGGAGATCATGATCCCCCTCATCGCCGGGCTGGCGCTGTTCTGGCTGATCGGTCGTGGCGTTCCCTGGAATGCCAAGCTGACGACGATCGTGGTGACGCTCGCCATCGTCCTGCTGATCGTGGCGCTCGAACGCGGCGGCTACTGGCCCGAGGCCTTTCGCCGCCGCTAGAGCATTTTCGAGCGAAGTGGAAACCGGTTTTCGCGAGAATCCCGCTCTCACTCTTCGGTCAGAGACGGATTCGGATGTCAGATGGGATCGCCTTGCGACCCATCTGACATCGTCCGGCTCTCGCCGGAGCGTCAGGCCGAGACCAACTTGAGCCCGACGATGCCCGCCACGATCAGGCCGATGCAGGCGAGACGCAGCGCGCCGGCCGGCTCGCCCAGCAGGACCATGCCGAGAATGGCGGTGCCGGTCGTGCCGATGCCGGTCCAGATCGCATAGGCCGTGCCGACCGGCAGGTTCTTCAGGGCGAGCCCGAGCAGGCCGACGCTGATCACCATGCTGGCGAGCGTGAAGACGGTCGGCATGAGGCGGGTGAAGCCCTGCGTGTATTTCAGGCCGATCGCCCAGCCGACCTCGAACAAACCCGCGATGAAAAGATAGAGCCAGGCCATGACGGCGCTCCTCGGAAATCCGGCGAGGTCGTCCACGCCTGTCACATGAAAGGGCTGCTAGCCGGGGTCGTCCCCGGTAGGGGAACCTAATGCGCAAGCGGCGGCAATCAAGCGCCGGAGCGCAGCCATGGGTCAGACTATGTGCTAACCGGGCAAGCGCTCGACCGCTTGCTACACTCAGGCCGGCTCGGCGGCGGGCTTCAGCGCGCGTTCGAGGATGCGCCGGCACTCGCCGAGCTCGGCCATCACGGCCGKCAGGACCGTGATGTTCAGCGGCTTGATCTGGTTGAAGCGGGTTTCCCAGAAACGGAGCACATGCTGGGGAACGTCGAGGTCCTCTGCGACCTCGCTGATGGTTCGGAAGGCATCGGGGCTCTTGGTGTCCAATTCGGCCTCCGCATCTGCTTCGCCGGCGTGGAACTCCAGATTCACTCGGTCTCGTCCTCACCCGTCTGCCCGTTGATGCGGGCCTTCATCACGTTCGAGGGCTTGAACACCATCACGCGACGCGGCTCGATGGGCACCTCAACGCCAGTCTTGGGATTACGCCCGATTCGCTCGCCCTTGTCTCGCACGACGAACGAACCGAACGAGGACAACTTCACGTTCTCGCCGCGCGCGACTGCGTCGCAGATCTCGTCGAGCACGGCCTCGACCAGTTTCGACGCCTCCGTGCGGGACAGCCCGATCTTCTGGTAGACAGCCTCGCACAGATCCGCACGAGTCACCGTTTGCCCCGACATTCATATCCTCCAGAGGCGCATCATCGACGGCGGCCGCAGCCTCCGCCCTTCGCCAAATACGGACGGCGGACGCTAGGCGCCCGCGCTGTCCCGGTCAATCCTCGAACGCGGGATTAGCGGCCACACCGACGAAAATCGACCCGAATCGGCAAGAAAAACGTCACAATTTAAGCAAATGCCGCAAACCGGCTCACCACCGGATCAGCGCCGACCCCCAGGTGAAACCGCCGCCCATCGCCTCGATCAGCACGAGCTGGCCCGGCTTGATCCGGCCGTCCTTATGCGCCTCCGCCAGCGCCAGCGGAATCGAGGCGGCCGAGGTGTTGCCGTGGCGATCCACGGTCAGCACGACATGGTCGTGGCTGATGCCGAGCTTGTCGGCGGTGGCGTCGATGATGCGGCGATTGGCCTGGTGCGGCACGAACCAGTCGATGTCGGCTCCGGAGAGCCCCGTCTCGGCGAAGGTATGGCGCACCGTCTCGGCGAGGTTGTTGACGGCGTGGCGGAAGACCTCCTTGCCCTCCATGCGCAGGAAGCCGACCGTCTTGGTCGAGCCCGCGCCGCCATCGACATAGAGCTTGTCCTTGTAGCGGCCATCCGAGCGGATATGGGTCGTGAGCACGCCACGGTCGGCGAGCGTCCCCTCGCCGGGAACGGCCTTCAGCACCACCGCACCGGCGCCATCGCCGAAGAGGACGCAGGTCGCGCGATCCTCCCAGTCGAGGATGCGCGAGAAGGTCTCCGCGCCGATCACGAGCGCGGTCCTGGCGCCGCCCGTCGTGAGGAACTTGTCCGCCGTCGCCAGCGCGAAGACGAAGCCGGAACAGACCGCCTGCAGGTCGAAGGCGACGCCGCCGGTGATGCCGAGCGCGGCCTGGATCTGAGTCGCGGTGGCGGGAAAGGTATGGTCGGGCGTCGCGGTCGCGACGATGATCAGGTCGATCTCGGCGGCGTCGATGCCGGCATCGGCGATGGCGTCCTGCGCGGCCTTGAGGCCGACCACGGAGGTGGGCTCGTCATCGGCTGCGACATGGCGCTGGCGGATGCCGGTGCGCTGGACGATCCACTCGTCGCTGGTGTCGACGCGCGTGGCGAGTTCGGCATTGGTGACGATGCGGGCCGGAAGATAGGAGCCGCAGCCGACGACCTGTGAGCGCAAGATGGACAAGGAGACTATTCCCTATTCGGCGTCGGCCGGCTGCGCGGCGACAGGCGCCGGCTGCGTGCTCGCGGCGACCATCTCGCGCAGCTTCGCCATCAGATCCTCGCGCGCCATCTCATAGGCGAGCTCGGCCGCGCTGGCGAAGCCGATGGCATCCGTACCGCCATGACTCTTGATGACGATGCCTTCCAGCCCCAGGAAGACGCCGCCGTTGGATTTGCGCGGATCGAGCTTCTCGCGCAGCGCCGAGAAGGCGCCGCGGGCGAAGAGATAGCCGATCTTCGCCATCAGCGAACGGCTGATGGCGGCACGCAGGTAGTCGGTAACCTGGCGCGCCGTGCCTTCGGCGGTCTTCAGCGCGATGTTGCCGGTGAAGCCTTCCGTCACCACCACGTCGACCGTGCCCTTGCCGAGATCGTCGCCCTCGACGAAGCCATGATAGGTCAGATGCGGCAGGTTGCCCTCGCGCAGGATGCGCCCGGCCTCCTTCACCGCCTCGACGCCTTTGATCTCCTCGACGCCGACATTCAGCAGGCCGACCGTCGGCCGGTCGAGATCGAAGACGACACGGGCCATGGCCGCGCCCATCACCGCGAGATCGACGAGATGGCGGGCATCGGCGCCGATGGTCGCGCCGACATCGAGCACGATGCTCTCGCCGCGCGCCGTCGGCCACAGGCAGGCAATCGCCGGCCGGTCGACCTGTGCCATCGACTTCAGGCAGAATTTCGACATTGCCATCAGCGCGCCGGTGTTGCCGGCGGAGACGGTGACATCGGCCTCGCCGGTCTTGGTCGCGTCGATGGCGCGCCACATCGACGATTTATAGCGGCCGTAGCGCAGCGCCTGGCTCGGCTTGTCGTCCATCTTCACCGAGACTTCGGTATGATGGAACGTCGTGACGGCCTTGAGCTTCGGGTGCTGCTCGACCAGAGGCAGAACCTCCTTCTCGTCGCCGAAAATGACGAAGCGCGCATCCGGGCGTCGTTCCAGCATCAGGGCAGCGCCGGGAATGGCGACGGAAGGGCCGTGGTCCCCGCCCATCGCATCGAGCGCGATTGTAACCGGTCTTGTCATGGAGTTCTGGTGTGTCCCGGGAGCGGCCGACCTTCGATCCCGGGCGGCTCTTTGCCGGCCGGACAATAGCGGTTTAGCGCCAAGCCGCAAGCGGCGGAGGCGGTTTGGCGCCGCTCAATCATTGTTGCGATCCGTGTCCGCGGCCGCGCTGCCCGCTGCCCGCGTCACGTGGCGTCCCGCTTCAACTTCGCGAGCGCGGCGAAGGGCGAGAGCTCGCCGGAATCCGCAGCCGGCGCCTCGAAGCTCACGCCCGGCTTGCGCGGGTAGGGATCGAGCGAGAGCGCCAGGAATTCGAGCGTGACGCTGCCCAGATCGATGACGCCGTCCACGATCGGCTCCGGCGGGTCCTCCTCGTTCAGCAGGACCTCGATGTCGATGTCGGCATCGCCCGAATCGGTGCGGCGAGCGGCGGCAAGCGCATCGTCCTGCGGTGCGAAATCGAGCTTCACCGGCACGTCGAGCCGGACCGGGAAAGGCTCGAGCGTGACGATGCAGGTCTGATGCAGCCGCGCCTCGATGCGGCCTTCGAGCTTCACCCGTTCGCCATTGCGCGAGAGCATATAGCGCGCCTCGAGCGCCTCCAGGGAGGCGAGGTCGAGCATCGCGGCGATGCCGGCCAGTTGCTGCGGCTCGGCCTTGACCACGGCCTCGGTGCCGCGCAGGCGGATGAGCTCGACGCGGATGGGGTGGCTCAAGGGCAAGACGCGCCCGTGATCAGGCGTCATGCACGGCCTCCTGGCTGACGAAATCGGGAAAAAGCGGCTCGCGATGCAGAAGCGCTTCGAGGTCGAGGGCGGCGAGCCCGGCCTGCGCCTCACGCAGATAGGTAGCGACGACGGAAGCACCCTGCTGCGAGGCATTGCGGTGCAACGCCTCGGTCAGCGCCTCGGGATCGGATCCGGCAAAGGCCGGCTCATAGGCCTGGATGCGGCCATAGAACATCTGGCCGATCTTCTTCATCCGCTTCGGCACGGCGATGTCGCTGACGCCGCCATTGCGGAAGCCGAGCTCGAGATAGGAGAAGCAGGCATCGATCAGCTCCTGCGAGAGATCGCCCGCAGGCGGCGGCAATTCGCGCAGCCGCCGCAACACAAGAAACATGTGCAGGGTCAGCGATTCGAAGCGCCCCTCGAAGCTGTCGGGAATGCCGCCCGCGAGATAGAGCCCGGGCTGACGCGACGCTTCCGCGACGCGCCCGAACAGCGCATCCACAGGTGCGCGCCGTTGTGCGCGCTTGCCGAACCAACCGAAAATCACGCTCTTGCCTCCGCCCGGCCGCGTCGCGGGCGTCCTCGCCTTGCCAAAGCCATCCTCGGGCGTTACGCCAACCCTGCCCCTTTTGACAAGCGGCTTGGAACGGTCACCCGGCCCTCCACGTCCGCCCTCGCCTTTCGGATCGTGCCCGCATGACCCAGATTTCCCGCCGCGCCGTTCTGCTCGGAGCCCTCGCGACCTCGTCCCTGACGCTGGCCGGCTGCGGCCCCGATGCCGGCGGCTTCGTCCTGCCGACATCGACCGGCATGAACGAGGAATTCACCCGTGGCTTCGTGATGGACGACTCGCTCGTCGCGCAGGTCAAGGTCGGCATGGACGTGCAGTCGGTGCTGCAGATCCTCGGCACGCCGTCGACGACCTCGACCGTCGGCAACCGCACCTTCTACTATATCAGCCAGCGGATGCGCCGTCGCTTCCAGTTCCAGGACCCGCAGGTCATCGACCAGAACGTGCTGGTGATCTATTTCAACAAGAGCTTCAAGGTCGAGCGCATCGCCAATTACGGGCTGCAGGACGGCGTGATCTTCGACTTCATCAGCCGCACCACCCCGGCTGGCGGCCAGGAGCAGAGCTTCCTGCGCAACCTGTTCCGCGGCGTCACCAAGTTCAACCCGCTCGGCGCCTGAACGGCTCCCACGCGGTCAGAAGACAAGAGAACCCCGCGACAAGGTCGCGGGGTTTCTTTTTGGGCCATTTCGGGATGTGCACCGGCCCTCAGGCAGGCCGGGCCTGCTTTTTCTCCGGCAAGGTCATCGCCATCACCCCGACGACCACCAGCGCAAGACCGGCCCAGGCCGTCGGCTGCAGGCGCTCGCCCAGGAAGACGAGGCCGATCACCACGCCGATCGGCACGCGCAGATAGGACACCGCCGTCGTCCCGACCGAGCCGAGCGTGCGGATCAGCCGGAAATAGATGGCGAAGGCGAGCGCCGTCGAGAACACCGACAACGCCAGCAGCGCGAGCAGGGATTCCTGCGAGGGCGCCAGCGTCCAGGGCCGGTCGACGATAAGGGCGGCCGGGATCAGCAGCGCCGTGCCGGTCAGCATCGAACCGGCCGCCGGCAGCAGCGGGTCCATGCCGGTGAAATGCCGGCCGAACAGCGCCGCGCAGGCATAGGCGATCGTCGCCGCGACGATGGCGAGCTGCGGCAGGGCTTGCGAGCCCAATCCGGAAAAGGCGTCGACGCCGACGATCAGGCTGATGCCGGCGACGCCAGCGGCGACACCGAGGCCCTTGCGCCAATCGGGGCGCTTGCCGGACATCAGCACGAGCGAGATCAGGAAGACGAAGACCGGCGTGGTGCCGTTGAGGATCGAGGCGAGGCCGGCATCGACGCTGCGCTCGGCCCAGGCGATCAGCGTGAAGGGCACGACGCTGTTGAGGCAGGCCTGGGTCAGGAAGCGCCGCCATGCGGTCAGATCCCGCGGCATCCGCAGGCCGCGGCCCCGGATGACGGCGAGCAGGATCAAGCCAGCGATCAGCGTGCGGGCAGCGATCAGGGTCAGCGGCGGGATCGTCTCCACGCCGAGCTTGATGAAGGTGTAGGAGCCGCCCCAAAGCGTCGCCAGCGCCAGCAGCAGGGCGAATTCGGTGCTGCGGTTCGGGGTCGCGGATGTGGCTTCGAGCGCTTGCGTGGACATGGTTCCTCCTCGGTCGCGGGGACCATGCCAGCACTTCGCGCCGATAGCATGCGGCAACACTACGCTCCCGGCCGTAGCTTGCGGGCTTGATTCAAGGCGTTGCCGATTTGATTCAATCGGCCGCAGCAAGCCATTGCCAAAAAAGAAGAACCCGCGACTTTCGTCGCGGGCTCCAGATGTTCAGGCGATGCCTGCGCTCAGCTATGCGCCAGGATCGCCAGCAGCAGCAGGGCGATGATGTTGGTGATCTTGATCGCCGGGTTCACGGCGGGGCCCGCCGTGTCCTTGTAGGGGTCGCCGACGGTATCGCCGGTCACCGAGGCCTTGTGCGCGTCCGAGCCCTTCATGTGACGCACGCCGTCCTTGTCGACGAAGCCGTCCTCGAAGCTCTTCTTGGCGTTGTCCCAAGCGCCGCCGCCCGACGTCATCGAGATCGCGACGAAGATGCCGGTGACGATCACGCCCATCAGCATGGCGCCGACGGCCGCGAAGGCGTTGTTCTTGCCGGCGATCCAGTAGATCACGAAATAGGTCACGATCGGCGCCAGCACCGGCAGGAGCGAGGGCACGATCATCTCCTTGATCGCGGCCTTGGTCAGCAGATCGACGGCGCGGGCGTAATCGGGCCGCTCCGTGCCCTGCATGATGCCGGGCTTCTCGCGGAACTGCCGGCGGACTTCCTCGACCACCGAGCCTGCCGCGCGCCCGACCGCCGTCATGCCCATGCCGCCGAAGAGGAAGGGGATGAGACCGCCGAGCAGCAGGCCGACGACGACATAGGGGTTGGACAGCGAGAAATCGAGCGTGACGCCCTTGAAGTACTGGAAGGCCGTGCTACCCGCCTTGTTGGCCTCGGTAATGAAGAAGTTGAGGTCCGAGGTGTAGGCGGCGAACAGCACCAGCGCGCCCAGGCCGGCCGAGCCGATGGCATAGCCCTTGGTGACCGCCTTGGTGGTGTTGCCGACCGCGTCGAGCGCGTCGGTGGAGTGGCGGACCTCCTTGGGCAGCCCCGCCATCTCGGCGATGCCGCCGGCATTGTCCGTCACCGGACCGAAGGCATCGAGCGCCACGACGACACCGGCCAGCGCCAGCATGGCCGTGGTCGCGATCGCGATGCCGAACAGGCCGGCGAGGCTGTAGGCCGCGATGATGCCGGCGATGATGACGATGGTCGGCGCCGCCGTCGCCTCCAGCGAGACCGCGAGGCCCTGGATGACGTTGGTGCCATGGCCGGTSACCGARGCCTGGGCGATGGAGACAACCGGGCGCTTGCCGGTGCCAGTGTAGTATTCGGTGATGATGACGATGCAGAGCGTCACGGCAAGGCCGACCAGCGCGCAGCCGAAAAGGTTGCCGGAGGTGAAGGTGACGTTCTGGACCGTCGTGAAGCTGGTGGAGAAGCCGCCGAACATGACGTAGTTCACCACCGCGATCGCGCCGACCGAGAGCACGCCGGCCGCGATGAAGCCCTTGTAGAGCGCGCCCATGATCGACTGGTTGGCGCCGAGCTTCACGAAGAAGGTGCCGATGATCGAGGTGACGATGCAGGCCGCGCCGATCGCCATCGGATAGAGCATCATCGTGCCCAGCGCGGGCTGGCCGGCGAAGAAGATCGCGGCGAGCACCATGGTCGCGACCAGCGTCACCGCATAGGTCTCGAACAGGTCGGCGGCCATGCCGGCGCAGTCGCCGACATTGTCGCCGACATTGTCGGCGATGGTCGCGGGGTTGCGCGGATCGTCCTCGGGGATGCCGGCCTCGACCTTGCCGACGAGGTCGGCGCCCACATCCGCGCCCTTGGTGAAGATGCCGCCGCCGAGACGGGCGAAGATCGAGATCAGCGAGGCGCCGAAGCCGAGCGCCACCAGCGAGTCGATGACGGTGCGGCTCGAAGGCTCGAAGCCGAGGAAGGAGGTCAGGATGCCGTAATAGACGGCGACGCCGAGCAGCGCGAGGCCGGCGACCAGCATGCCGGTGACCGCGCCGGCCTTGAAGGCGACGTCGAGCCCCTCGCYGAGCGACTGCATCGCCGCCTGCGCCGTGCGGACATTGGCGCGCACCGAGACGTTCATGCCGATGAAGCCGGCGCTGCCCGAAAGCACCGCGCCGATCAGGAAACCGATCCCCACCCACTTGCCGAGGAGCCAGGCCAGCACGACGAAGAGGACGACGCCGACCATGGAAATGGTGAGATATTGGCGCTTGAGATAGGCCTGCGCACCTTCGGCGACCGCGCCGGAGATCTCCTGCATGCGCTGGTTGCCGGCATCGCGCTTCATGACGTCGCCATAGGCCCAGATGCCGTAAGCAATCGACAGCGCACTCAATACGATGATGAGAAGCAGAGCTGACATTCGGTTTCCTACCTTGAGCTTCCGGGCTGTCGGGAGCGCTGTCGCTCCTCTTTGCAGCGTTGGACGTCAGGCAGCGAAAAAACGGGCCCTGAAGACTAAAAGGCCCGCCTTGCGTCGCCTGTGTCAGGCGAATTTGTGGCAAGTTTCGGCGGTGAGCGCAAACGGCTGCGCTTACAAATTTCGTCGAATGTCAGGTACGGGCGATTCAGGCTCAGAGCGCGACGTCGCGGTTGACGTTCTTGTAGAGCAGGTAGCAGGCGTCGCCATGGCCGGTCGGATAGAATTGCTGCGGGCAAAAGCCGCCCATCCAGATGAAATCCCGCTCCCAGATCTCGTGCCAGTCCTGATCGAGGAAGTAGAGCCCCTGCCCTTCCAGCATATAGAGGCCGTGTTCCATCACATGGGTCTCGACCGCCGGGAAGCAGACTCCCGGCTTGAACCACATCAGGTTCATCTCGAAATCGAAGCGCATATCGCCATAGGGCAGCAGGAACTGGAAGCCGCGCCCCTCCATGCCGGTATGATTCGTCATCGGAACGGCGTCGCGATGCGACAGGATCGATTCGGGTACAGTGAGGCCGGGCGCCGGCTCGTAGCGTTTGCGCAGCGCCAGCACATCGGCGCGACTGCCCGTGTCGTTGCGCAGCGTGAAGCGCGTGCCAGGCGGCAGATAAGCAAAGCCGCCGGGGCCGAGCGTCCGGCTCTCGCCACCTTCGATGGCGAAGGCGATCTCGCCGGAGAGGACATAGTAGAAATGCTGGATGTCCGGCTCGCCGAAAGGCGCCGGCGTCCCGCCGCCCGGCGCTATTTCGAGCACATACTGCGCAAATCCCGCCCCAAGCACGGGCGCCGCGAGGATGCGGACGACGGTGCTCGCCCAATGCGGCAGGCGGCTGATCAGGACGCCCTCGGGTGGCATGAAGGCATAATTCAGCTTCACCACGCCGCGGTTATGGCCGATCGCGCCGGGCGGCACGCGGCCGGTGGCAGGCGGAAAGCTGCGGTCGGTCATCCGTTTCCCCGGCATCGTCAGATCAGGAGGGCTTCAGGCCAGCCCCACGCGCTTCTGCGTGCGCTGCCAGATCACCAAGAGCAAGGCAAGCGCGACCGGCGGAAAGACGAGCCAGTTCACGGTTTCCCAGCCGCCATGGCTGAGCAGGCCGCCGGACGAAAACGAGGCGATGGCGACCGAGCCGAAGACGAGGAAGTCGTTGGCCGCCTGCACCTTCACCCGTTCTTCCGGCCGGTAGCAATCCGTCACCAGCGCGGTGGCGCCGATGAAGCCGAAGTTCCAGCCGATGCCGAGCAGCACCAGCGCCAGCCAGAAATGGCCGACGCTGAGGCCCGTCAGGCCGATGATCGCCGCCAGCGCCGTCAGGGCGAGGCCCGTGATCGTCACCGCCTCCTTGCCGAAGCGTTCGATCAGCTTGCCGGTGAAGAAGCTCGGCCCGTACATGCCCAGCACATGCCACTGGATGCCGAGCGCGGCATCGCCGACCGAATGGCCGCAGGCGACCATCGCCATGGGCGCGGCCGTCATCACGAAGCTCATCAGCCCATAGGCCACGAGCGCGGCGATGACCGAGGCAATGAATTTCGGCTGGCGCATGATCTGGCCGAGCGGCCGGCCGAGATCGCTGCGAACCGTCTTGACCGGCGGCGCGTGCAGTTGCGAGACGATGCAGATCGCCAGCAGCGCCAGCGCACCCTGGGCGAGGAAGCTCGCGGCGAAGGGCGCGGATGGTGTCAGGTCGCGGGTCCAGTAGACCGATTGCGGGCCGATGATGCCCGCCGCCAATCCGCCGAGCATGACCCAGGAAATCGCGCGGGGCCGGAAGCTCGCGCTGGCGGTATCGGCGGCGGCGAAGCGATAGCTCTGGACGAAGGCGCCGTAGAGACCGCAGATGAAGGTGCCGAGGCAAAACAGCCCGAATTGCCGGGAGGCGACGCCTCCGGCCGCCAGGCTCGCCCCCGTGGCCCCGACAAGCGCGCCGATGAGATAGCCGCCGCGCCGTCCGAAACGGCGCATCAGCATCGCCGCCGGAATGACGCCGGCCGCGATGCCGAGCTGCAGCAGGCTGACCGGCACGGTGGCGAAGGTCTTGTCCGCGGCGAGCTGGGCGCCGACGAGGCCGCCGAGCGAGACGATGATCGCCGGATTGGCGCCGCCGAGCGCCTGCGCGCCGGACAGAACGAGCGCATTGCGCTTCGCGAGCCTGTCGCCCTCGGCGACCTGGACATGCTGGTTCATCGCCACGCCATTCCGCGGCGCCGCGGGGCGTCGCTTTCAGAAATGAGAGAAGGAGCCGTGCGCGAAACCCTGCGCTGCGCCCTTCCCGCTGTAACGCACCGCGCCCGCCCCGGAGACGATCCGGCCGATCGGCGTCAGCGGAACCGCATGCTCCGCAGCTGCCGCAATCAGAGAAGAATACTCTCCTTCAGGCGCCGTGCAGAGAATTTCGTAGTCGTCTCCTCCGGTCCAGGCCAGTTCCGCCAGCGCGGGATCGGCCATGAGCGCGGCGCGGGCCGGACCGGACAGCGGAACGGCGTCGAGGTCGATCTCGGCCCCGACCTGGGAGGCCTTCAACATCTTGGCGAGGTCGCCGACGAGCCCGTCCGAAATGTCCATGGCGGCGCTGGCATGACGCTGGAGCGCCTCGGCCAGGGGGGTGCGCGGCTGCGGATGCAGATAGCGGTCGGCCAGGAACCCACGCTGGCCGTCATCCAGCGCGGCGACCCAGCCGGGCTTGTCCGGACCATGCACCTTGAGGCCGAGGGCGCCGTCGCCGATGGAGCCGGAAACGAGCACGACATCGCCGGGTTTCGCGCCGGCACGGCGGACCATCCGGCCGGCGGGAACCGCACCGAAAGCGGTGATCGAGAGGGTGAGCGGCCCGGAGGTCGAGACGCAAGCGCCTTCCAGCCGATCGCGGCCGGTGGATCGTCCGGAAAGAAATGCACGCCGGCGACCAGCGYATCGGCGGTGACGACGACCTCGTAGCCGCGGCCCGGCCGCAGCAGCCCCGCATCGTCGAGGAGGCCGAGGCCGCCCGGCCCGGCCAAAGGCGCGAAATAGCGCTCGATCAGCTCGAATTCGCCGGGGCGCTGGTTATCGGCCATCGTCGACCGGCCTCCAAGGGTTCCGAGCCTGTTCGTCGTCATTCCGGGCAAGCTGCGATAGCAGCGCCGACCCGGAATCCATCATAGAACGCGACGCCCGACGATGGTTTGCGGATCTCCGCTTCGCTGCGTCCGGAATGACGGCGTAGAGCTCAATGAGCTAAGCCGCCGGAGCGTCGAACTCGTCGGCGCGGAAGTCGCGGGCCATGCGGTCGAGCACGGCGTTGATCATGCCGATCTCTTCGCCGTCATAGAAGGCACGGGCGACCGCGACATATTCGGAAATGACGGCGCGGGCCGGCACGTCCTTGCGGAAGGCGAGCTCATAGGCGCCGGCACGCAGCACGGCGCGGACGACCGCCTCGACGCGCTTCAGCGGCCAGTCCTTGGCGAGAAGCTCATCGACCGTGCGATCCACCAGCCGCTGCTCGCGCACGACACCGCCGAGCAGGTCGCGGAAGAAGGCGATCTCCGCCTTCGGCAGCTCGATCTCCTCGACCTCCTGGCCTATCCAGAAAGCCTCGAACTCGGCCATGGCCTCGGTGACGCCGCGGCCGCCGATCTCCATCTCGTAGAGCGCCTGCACGACCGACAGACGCGCGCCGCGCCGCATCTCGGCGCGGCTCATTCCGGTTGCTCCGGATCGGCGGCCTCGGCCAGCGAGCGCTTGTAGCGCAGCACGGCGAGCGCGGCTTCGGCCGCGCCGCCGCCCTTGTCCATCTCGGAGCGGTTGGCGCGGGCCCAGGCCTGCGCCTCGTTCTCGACGGTGAGGATGCCGTTGCCGAGCGGCAGGGCGAAGGCGACGGAGAGGTCCATCAGCGCGCGCGAGCTTTCACCCGCGACGATGTCGTAATGGCCGGTCTCGCCGCGAATGACGGTGCCGAGCGCGACGACGGCCTCGTAAGGGTCGACCGACTCGTCGGCGGCGCGCAGGCCGATGACGATCGCCGAGGGAATTTCGAGCGCGCCGGGCACGGTGACCACGTCGACGCGGCACCCGGCCTTCTCGAGCACGGCAGTGGCGCCCGCCAGCAATTCATCGGCGAGCGTGTCGTAGAAGCGCGCCTCGACCACGAGCACGCGGGCGCCCTCGATGTCGAGCGCGGGAGTTGCGGCCTCGTCGGCCGAGATCTGCCGGGGTCCGGCCATGGTTCTTGTCCTTGTTGCAGTCGACTCCGGTCCAATGACCGGATCACACAGCCCTCATCCTGAGGAGCCATTTCCACAGAAATGGCGTCTCGAAGGATGGTCCAGAGCGCACTGGAACATCCTTCGAGACGCCGCTTCGCGGCTCCTCAGGATGAGGGCTCGAATTCTCGAATTGAGCGCAGGCTCTTACCCCTGCGGGCGCGCCTCCGCAAGCCGCGCGGCATAGCGCGCCATCAGATCGACCTCGACATGGACGGCATCACCCTCCTTGCGTTGCCCCCAGGTGGTGACGGCGAAGGAATGCGGGATCAGCAATACGGTGAAGACGTCGTCCTCGACCGTGTTGATGGTGAGCGAGGTGCCGTCGAGGCAGATCGAGCCCTTGGTCGCGATGAAGCGCGCCAGGCCCTGCGGCGCCCGGATGTGGAAGCGGGCGGTCGCGCCCCAGGGCTCGTCGGGATCGGCTTCGATCGCGTCGATCTTCAGGACGCGGCCGACACCGTCGACATGGCCGACGACGAGATGGCCGCCGAGCTCGTCGCCGACCTTGAGCGAGCGCTCGAGATTGACCAGCGTGCCGGGTTCCCATTCGCCGACCAGCGTCTTGGCCAGCGTCTCGGCCGCYGCCTCGACCTGGAAGATGCAGCCGGGCTCGCCATCCGTGCGCGGCCGGAGCGCCGTGACAGTGAGGCAGACACCGGCGCAGGCGATCGAGGCGCCGATGGCGATACCGTCCGCCTCATAGGGGCAGGCGATGGCGAGGCGCTTGAGGTTCGGCCCCTTGCGCTCGGATTCGACGACCTCGCCGATGGCGGTGACGATGCCGGTGAACATCAGCCTCTCCTCACGAATTGCTCGAAACGATCGCCGCCGATCCATTCGGTTTCGGCGAGGCGGTAAAGATCGGGGTCGGCCAGCAGCCCGGCAAGTCCCGGACGCACGGCAACAATGCCGGGCTGACCCAGCATTTTCGGGGAGGTCGAGACGATGACCTCGTCGGCGAGGCCGGCCAGCGCCAGCTTCTCGCCGATGCGCGGGCCCCCTTCCGAGAACACGCGGGTGATGCCGCGCGTGCCGAGCAGCTTCAGCGCCTCGCCAAGGTCGAGATGACCGTCCGGCGCAGCCGAAACGCGCATGACCTCGACGCCGGCCGCGACCAGCGCGGTTTCCGGCTCGACCGGCGCAGTCTCGGCCGCGATCACCCAGACCGGAACCTCGCGGGCGGTGCGAACGAGCCTCGCCGTCAGCGGCAGCCGCAAATGGGTGTCGAGGATGACCCGCACGGGCGAGCGCTCCGCCATGCCAGGCAGGCGCACCGTCAGTTGCGGATCGTCCGAGAGCACCGAGCCGATACCGAGCATAATCGCGTCGTGATGCGCCCGCTGCAGATGCACCCAGGCCCCGGCCGCCGGACTGGAGACGGCGATCGGCTTGCCCCCTGCCCCGCCGGCATAGCCATCGGCCGTGCGGGCAATCTTGAAGGTCACCATCGGCCGGCCTTGCGTCACCCGCAGGACATGGCCGCGATGGGCGCGCTCTGCCTCCTCCCGCAACACCTCGGTGACGACCTCGATGCCGGCCGTGCGCAGCAATGCATGGCCGAGACCGGCGATGAAGGGATTCGGGTCCGTCATGGCCGAGACGACACGCCTCACGCCGGAGAGAATCGTGTGCTCGACGCAAGGAATGCCGCCGCGCAGCGAACGATGCGAGCAGGGTTCGAGCGTGACATAAAGCGTGCCGCCCATCGATGCGGCGCCCGCCCGCGCGAAGGCCAGGGCCTCGCCATGCGGGCGCCCGCCGGCTTGCGTCAGCCCGCGCGCCACCACTATGGGCCCGTCCGGCGTATCGCGCGTGACGATGGCGCCGACCGAAGGGTTCGGCCAGGTCGCACCGAGATTGCGCGCGCCATAAGCCAGCGCCTGCGCCATGAAGACGCGGTCGACCGCGTCTCGGTCAGTCATCAGCGCGGGGCGGCGGGGCGGAAGCGGCCTCCTCCTCGATGGTGCCGAGCTGGCCGAGCAGCTCCTCGAAGTCCTTGGCCTCGCGGAAGTTCTTGTAGACCGARGCGAAGCGGACATAGGCGACGTCGTCGAGGCCTTTCAGCCCCTCCATGACCAGTTCGCCGATGGTCGAGCTGGGGATCTCCGCCTCGCCCGAGCTTTCGAGCTGGCGCACGATGCCGTTGACCATGCGCTCGATACGCTCGGGCGCGACCGGGCGCTTGCGCAGCGCATGCGCGATCGAGGTCTCCAGCTTGTCGCGGTCGAAAGGCGCGCGCCGGCCCGAGCGCTTGACCACGGTGAGCTCGCGCAACTGCACGCGCTCGAAGGTGGTGAAGCGGCCGCCGCAATCGGGACAGACCCGGCGGCGGCGGATCGAGGCATGATCGTCGGTGGGACGGGAGTCCTTCACCTGCGTGTCGAGGGAGCCGCAATAGGGACAGCGCATTCCGGTTCGCCAGCCTTTCTCAGAGCCCCTTCGAGACCATCCTCAATAGATCGGGAAGCGCGCGGTGAGCGCCTTGACCTTGGCGGTCACGGCCTGCTCGACGGCGGCGTTGCCGTCCTCGCCATTGGCGGCGAGACCGTCCAGCACCTCGGCGATCAGTTCACCGACCTGCTTGAACTCGGCGATGCCGAAGCCGCGCGAGGTCGCCGCCGGCGTGCCCAGACGGATGCCGGAGGTCGTCATCGGCTTCTCCGGGTCGAAGGGGATGCCGTTCTTGTTGCAGGTGATGTGGGCGCGGCCGAGCGCCGCTTCCGCCGCCTTGCCGGTCAGCTTCTTCGAGCGCAGATCGACCAGCATCAGGTGGTTGTCGGTGCCGCCGGTGACGAGGTCGAAGCCCTTCGCCTTCAGCGTCTCGGCCAGCGCCTTGGCGTTGGCGACGACGGCATGGGCATAGGTCTTGAACTCGGGCTGCAGCGCCTCGAGGAAGGACACCGCCTTGGCCGCGATGACATGCATCAGCGGGCCGCCCTGGATGCCCGGGAAGATCGCCGAGTTGATCTTCTTCGCCAGCGCCTCGTCATTGGTCAGGATCATGCCGCCGCGCGGGCCGCGCAGCGTCTTGTGCGTCGTGGTGGTGACGACATGGGCGTGCGGGAACGGCGAAGGATGCGCGCCACCGGCGACGAGACCGGCGAAATGGGCGATGTCGACCATGAAATAGGCGCCGACCTTGTCGGCGATCTCGCGGAAGCGGGCGAAGTCCCAGTGGCGGGCATAGGCCGAGCCGCCGGCGACGATGACCTTCGGCTTGTGCTCGACGGCGAGGCGCTCCAGCGCGTCATAGTCGATCAGTTGGTCGACGACGCAGACGCCGTAGGAGACGACGTTGAACCATTTGCCGGACTGGTTGACCGGCGCGCCATGGGTCAGGTGCCCGCCGGCGGCGAGATCGAGGCCCATGAAGGTGTCGCCGGGCTGCATCAGGGCCATGAAGACGCCCTGGTTGGCCTGCGAGCCCGAGTTCGGCTGGACATTGGCGAAGCTGCAGCCAAACAGCCGGCAGACGCGCTCGATGGCGAGCTTCTCGGCGATGTCGACGAACTGGCAGCCGCCATAGTAGCGCCGGCCGGGATAGCCCTCGGCATATTTGTTGGTCATCACCGAGCCCTGCGCCTCGAGCACGGCGCGGGAGACGATGTTCTCGGAGGCGATCAGCTCGATCTCGTCGCGCTGGCGACCGAGCTCCAGATCGATCGCGCGGGCGATCTCGGGATCGGCATCATGCAGCGAGGCGCCGAAGAAGGAGTTCGAGAGGTGCTTGTCGCGCGCGGCTTCGCTCATATCCGGCTCCTGAAGTTCGGCGGCCGGCCACGATCCGGCTCCATCGCCGGCTCCCTATCATGCGGCGGGGGGCTGTCCAAGCGTTTCCCCTTCACCGAGGCATTGCGCCGCTCGCCGAGGCGCCGCCGCCGCCCGCGGGCACGGGCCCTAGCCAGCCGCGGCCCCGGCATGTTAGTTGCGAAATATCCGCGTCAGGCGCGGATGCGGCGGCATCCAGCGCGATGCCGCCTTTTTTGTTCTCCGGCGTGGCGACACGCCGCAACCTTCCAGAGGAGATCATGCCTGCGGGCGATGGCAGTAGCAGTTGGGTCGACGTTCTCGGAATCCTGTCGGTCCTCATCCTCGTTGCCGCGAACGGCTTTTTCGTCGCGGCGGAGTTCTCGCTCGTCGCGGTTCGCAAGAGCCGGGTGACGGAGCTGGTCGCGGCAGGCCGCATGAATGCGACCGTCCTTCAGCGCGCGCTCGACAATCTCGACTCCAACCTGGCCGCCACGCAGCTCGGCATCACCATATCCTCGCTCGCCCTGGGCTGGATCGGCGAACCCGCGCTGGCGCATCTCATCGTTCCGCTGCTGGGGTGGCTGCCGGAGGGGCTGATCTCCTTCGGCTCGCATGCCATCGCCGTGGCGATCGCCTTCATCATCATCACGACCCTGCACATCGTGCTGGGCGAGCTCGCGCCGAAAAGCCTCGCACTGCAGCGCAGCGAGGGCACGGCGCTGTGGATCGTGCGCCCGCTCGGGCTGTTCCTGTTCCTGCTGCGGCCGGCCATCGTGACGCTCAACGGGCTCGGCAACCTCGTCCTGCGCGCCTGCGGCCTGCGGCCGGGCGCAGCGGAAGGAGCATTGCACTCGCCCGACGAGCTGAAGCTGCTGGTTCAGGCCAGCCAGGAAGCCGGCATCTTCGAAAGGGCGCAGCAGGAGGTGCTGGTCCGGGCGCTGAACATCGGTGACCTGCGGGTCGCCAACATCATGACGCCTCGCCACGAGATCGAGTGGATCGACGCCGAGGAAACGCGCGAGGACATGATCCGCATCATCCGCGCCTGCCGGCATGAGCAGCTGCTCGTGGGGCGCGGCAGCATCGACGAGCCGCTCGGCATGGTGCTGAAGAAGGATCTTCTCGACCAGTTCCTGGACGGGCAGCCGCTCGACCCCATCGCGGTGATCCGCGAGCCGGTGATCGTCCATGAGGCGACATCCGCGGTGAAGATTCTCGAGCTCTTCAAGCGCTCGCCGCTGCGCCTGGCGACGATCGTCGACGAATATGGCAGCCTCCAGGGCATCGTCACGCAAACGGACCTGCTCGAGGCCATCGCCGGCGCCCTGCCCGCCACGGAAGGCGAGGATCCTGACGTCACCGTGCGGGAGGACGGCTCGCTGCTGATCGACGGCATGATGCCGGCGCACGAGGCCCTGAGCCATCTCGGCATCAGGCCGCAATCCGCCGACGGCGATTTTCACACCGTCGCAGGCTTCGCGCTGTTCCAGCTCGGGCATCTGCCCGATGTCGGGGAAAGCTTCGTTTTCGACGGCTGGCGCTTCGAAATCGTCGACCTCGACGGCCGCCGCATCGACAAGCTCCTGGTGCGCCCGGAGTCTGCCCCGCAATAGGCGCGCCTCGTGTTTCGGTCCGGCGTGGCCGCCGGTGCTCCCGCGTCTCCGCGACACGCGGCCCGGACGATCGAAGCAGGCGAACCAAGCAAAAGCCCGCCGATGAAGATCGGCGGGCTTCGTAGCGATCCGGCGGAGCGCCCAGGATCAGATGTCGTTCTCGCCCTGCAGCGCGGCGACCGGCGCCGGGCCGAGGCCGTCCTTGTTGTAGATGTCGTCGCGGAACTGCACGCCGCCATCCGGCGTCGCCCAGGCCGTGACATAGACCCAATAGCAGGAGACCGGATCGGCGATGCGGGCGTTGACGCGCTGGCCGGAATTGATCGTCTCGTCGATCTTGGCGCGGTCCCAGCCGGGGGTGTTCTTGAGCAGCCAGGCGACGTAGTCGCGCACGTTCTGGACGCGCATGCAGYCCGAGGAGACGAAGCGGTAATCGTCGCCGAAGATGCCCTTGGCCGGCGTGTCGTGCATGTAGACGCCGTAGGGGCTGGGAATGTTGATGCGCACGAAGCCGAGCGAGTTGAAGTCGCCGCCCGGATCCTGCCGGAAGGTGTAGCGCGTCGCCTCGTCCGAATTCCAGTTGACCTGCGAAGGCGCGATCTCGCCACCGCTGGACGAGATGATGCGGATCTTGTTCTCGGCGAGGTAGTTCGGCTCCTTCCTCATCTTCGGGATGAGGTCCTTCTTGATGATCGAGGCGGGAACCGTCCAGGTCGGGTTGAAATTGACTTCCGGAATCTTGGTCTGGAGCAGCGGCGACTGGCGGTCGATCTTGCCGACGCCGGCAGCATGGCGCGTCGCGACATGGCCGTTCTCGACCGTCTCGACCATCGCAGCCGGGATGTTGGCGACGACATAGCGCCCGCCGAGATTGCCGGACCAGGTGCGCAGGCGCACGACGTTGGTCTCGAGCTGGCGGATGCGGCGGTCGATCGGAACGTTGAGGGCGACGACCGTCGCGCGGTTGATCGCGCCGGTCGTGGAAAGGCCGACCCGGGCCTGGAACTGGCGCACCGCCGCTTCGACATAGGAGTCGTAGACGTTGCTCTCACCGGCATTCTGCTGGAGGTCGCCGGTGATCGAGAGGCGCTGGCGCAGCGCCGCAACGGCGGGGCCCCTGGCGCCGAGGCCCATGCGATCGGGCAACTGCACCGGCTGCCAGCCGCCGCGGGCGGCAAGGTCGCGATAGGCAGCGATCGCCTGCTCCGTCGCCTGCAGCGACTCGGGCGACAGCATCGGCGTCGAGGAGCGCAACACGGCGTTGCGCGGGCCGGCATCGTAATTCTGAAGCCATTCGGCCTGCTGGGCGAAAGCAGGAGCCGCTGCGGTCGAGGCAGCGCCGGAAAGCAGCGCCAGCACAGTCTCGCGGCGTGTCAGGCTCAGTTGCGACATCTCTTCCCTCTTCAACTTCATCCGAACGCGGGCGGCCGGCACGAAAACGCCGCCGGCGGGAGCGGCAGCGCGGCTGATCGGCTCCCATGACGGCGACGGTGTCGTATCACAGTTAAAGAGGCGTGATGAGAGCGGCGAATTTAGGGCATGGCCATGTTTTCCCGCATGCATGGCCGTAAAGTCACACTTGACTGCCGGCCGGCATCTCACCGCCGCTGAAACGACCCCGGGCGGCTGGGGTAGCCAGCCGCCCGGTGGGCAATCTCCCGAAACCCCTGGAAAGACGGCCTTCAGAGCTTGTAGCGGATCTGATCGGTCCAGAAGCGCTCCAGCCGCAGCAGCGCGTTGTTCATGCGCTCGAAGTCATCAGCCGCGATGCCGCCGATCTGCTCGACGGTGCGAACATGCTTGTCGTAGACGCCCTTCACGATGTCGTGCACTTCGGCGCCCTTCTCGGTCAGGCTGATGCGGACCGAGCGGCGGTCGATGCGCGACCGGGCGTGATGGAGATAGCCGAGCTCGACCAGCTTCTTGACGTTGTAGGAGACGTTCGAGCCGAGATAGTAGCCGCGGGTGCGCAGCTCGCTGGCGGAGAGTTCGGCGTCGCCGATATTGTAGAGCAGCAGGGCCTGCACGCTGTTGACGTCGTCGCGACCGCGGCGCTCGAACTCATCCTTGATGACGTCGAGAAGCCGGCGATGCAGCCGCTCCACCAGGGTGAGCGACTCAAGATAAAGCGGCTTCACGTTGAGATCGGCCGCGCTATCCTTGGCAACTACAGAAGTCTTCACGCTCGCTTTCATGGTATTACCCGCCTGTTGTGTGCCAGCCGGAATTTCTCTTCCGGTCCGCTTCTGAAAAACACCATAAGCCTGCCCGGATGAAAACGAGTTTAAATATCAGGATGAATCGGAGATTTACCCCTTTGGGTGAATCGTAAGTGAAGCCAGAAACGCTTAAGCTAAAGCGWTTMTTACCATGACTCGCGGCAATTGCGCGGGTGCAGGGCGTCAGCGCCCATCGCTTGAAGTCGGCCGGAGGGTCGATATCTGCGCTGAAATCCGAGCCTCATCCTTCGAGACACCGCTTGCGCGGCTCCTCAGGATGAGGGCTCGCTCGACAAGGAGGCCGGAGCGCCCTACTCCGCCTCGTTCTCGGCCGCCCAGGTGACGAGAAAGTAGACCGCGATCAGCGCCATATAGATGCCGACCATCCAGGTCGTCATCGGCACGAAGCGCGGGAAGAAGAAGCTCAGCAGGAGCTGGCTCAGCGTCGCGAGCAGCCAGAGCACCCCGCCCCAGGTCGAGGTCAGCCACAGCCCCACCGCCGCGACGAGGTCGATCACCGCGAAATAGACGATGATCGCCTGGAAACTGAGCAAACGATTCTCGAAGGGCAGCTGGCCGTCGCCCGAAACGCCGAAGATCACCATCCAGGCCATCAGCCCCTTGGCGAGCCAGAGCACCGAGAGCAGCCGCAGGAACCAGACCAGCACGAGCCGCCAGCGGGCCGCATCCTTGGTGCCGCCCTCGCCCGCCTGTTCGCCGCGCAGGGCCTCGACGTCGCCACCCAGACCCAAGCTCAGACCTCCAGCTTCAGCTCGGCGGCGCCGAGCGGAGCGAAATAGGCCGCGATCGCGGCAGGCTCGACGGCTTCCAGCGTATCCGGCCGCCAGTGCGGCGCCTGGTCCTTGTCGATCACCACCGCGCGCACGCCTTCATAGAAATCATGGCCATGGGCGATGCGCGAGACGATGCGGAATTCGGTGCGCATCGCCTCGGCGAAATCGAGATCCTTGCCGCGGCGCATCTGCTCATGGGCGATGGCGACGCTGGTCGGCGATTTGGCGGCGATGGTCTGCGCGAGCTTGCCGGCAAAGGCGCTGCCGCCGGTCGCGAGAGCTTTCAGCCGCGCGACGACCTCCAGCGGCGAGGCCGCAGCGAAGGCGTCCGCGATCGTCGCGGCCTCCGCCTGCAACGGGCCGGGCGGCCGGGCGATGGTGAAGCCGGCGAGGATGTCGTCGAGGGCGGCGCGGCTGGTCAGCGCGTCGGCGAGCTCGGCCATGCGGTCGCTGGCGACGCTATGGGTGGCAAGGCCGACCGAAAGCGCGTCGGCCGCACCGATGCGCTCGCCGGTCAAGGCGAGGAAGTTGCCGAAGGCGCCGGGCAGGCGCGGCAAGGCATAGGTCGCGCCGACATCGGGGAAGAAGCCGATGCCGACCTCGGGCATGGCGAAGAGATAGCGGTCGCCGGCGATGCGATGGCTGCCATGCAGCGAGATGCCGACACCGCCGCCCATGACGATGCCGTCGATGAGCGCGACATAGGGCTTGGGATAGGTCTTGATGCGATGGTTGAGGATGTACTCCTCGCCCCAGAAGGCGAGCATCTCGTCCTGGCGGCCGGCCTTGCCGCAATCATGCAGCCAGCGGATGTCGCCGCCGGCCGAAAAAGCCTTCTCGCTCGTGCTGATGACGACGACGCGCGTCACCTGCGGATCGTTCTCCCAGGCGTCGAGGGCGCGGGCGAGCTCGCGGACCATGCCGAGGCTGAGCGCGTTCAGCGCCTTCGGCCGGTTGAGGATGACGACACCGGCCGCGCCGCGGATCTCGCAGATGATGTCCTGGTCCTGCGCCATGATCCGCCCCGGTTACGATGGGCTGCGGTTCTGGAAGGCGGGGGCGAGGTTGTCAACGCGGGGTGTGGTGTAACGGTGCAAATGTCGGTTTGGGGTGGAAAACGAACGCTGGAGAACCTCCCCTGAAGCCGGCACCCTGCCTCCAAGACCTGCCCCGGATCAAACGTTGCTGCTGGAGCCGGCGAAGGTTGCGGGCTGGCTGGCGGCCTGGATCGGAGCGTCAGGAGCGGGTCGAGGGCGAGCGACCTGCCGGCGACCAATTCCGAATGGTGTTCGGCACCTTCTCCCCTTGCAGAGGCCTTGCATACAAAAAGCCTTGAGCGGAATCGCACCCTGTTTCTCGCAGGCGCGCGGCCTGCTCGGCGCTTTCGACCCCTTCTGCCGTCGTATGCATTCCCATGGCGTGGCCGAGGCTCACGATGGCGGCGACAATCGCGGCGTCACTGTCGTCGCTGATCAGGTTCTGCACGAAACTCTGGTCGATCTTGATGTGATCCACGGGGAACTGCTTGAGGTGCAGGAGCGAGGCAAACCCCGTCCCGAAATCGTCCAGAGCGATGGAGACGCCAGCCTCATGCAATTCGCTCAAGATGGCGGACGCCGTCGCTGTCCTGCGCCCAAGGAACGCCGTTTCGGTCACTTCGACTTCAAAATGCACCGAGGAGACGCGCGCCTCTTCCAGGATGCGGAGAATCCTGTCGGCGAGTTTCGGGTCGGAGATGTCGGCCGAAGACAGATTGACGGCTACCCGGCCGCATTCGAGACCCTGGTCCAGCCATAACCGGACATCGGCGGCAACCTGGCGGATCATCTGCTCGCCCAGCGCAATCGAAATGGCCTGCTCAGAGAACATGGAGCCAAAGTAACCGGGAGTGAGAAGCCCTTTGGTCGGGTGGTTCCACCGCGCGAGGGCCTCGAAGCCGACGATCCGGCCTGTCACCAGCGACACTTTCGGCTGGTAGTACGGGACGAATTGCTGCGCCGCGAGCCCTTCCCTAACGTCATGCGCGATGGTCACGCGGTGTTCCATCGTCTCGCGGGCGGCGCTGGTATAGACCACGGCCTGGCTGCGCCCCTGCTCCTTGGCGCGATAAAGCGCGATATCGGCGTCCTTCATCAGTTCGACCGGGTCGCGGTGATGTTCGGGGAAGGTCGCCAGCCCGATGCTGACCGTGGTGGAGAGCGCCCGCCCCTCGTGCTGGAAGGGCGCGCGCAGAGCCTCCACAATTTCCGCAGCCCGGGCGATGGCGTCGCTCCCCGCTGAAATCTCGGCGAGGATAATGGCGAACTCATCGCCCCCGAGGCGTGCCACGGTATCGCCTTCGGCGACGAAGCTCCTGAGCCGAAGGGCCGCTTCCTGAAGGAGGAGGTCTCCGACCGCGTGACCCAGGGTATCGTTGACATCCTTGAAGTCGTCGAGATCGAGCAGCAGCAGGCCCACACCGGCCCCGGAGTCCCCCGCATTCTTCAGGGCCTCGTTCAGGCGGACATGGAACAGCGCCCGGTTCGCCAGGCCCGTCAGGGGGTCGTGGTTGGCGGTTCGCCAGATGGCTTCCTCGGCCGCTTTCCGATCGGCGATGTCGAAGGTCAGTCCGATGAGCCGGTTTTCGCCCTTTCGCTCAGCCCTGAGCGACAGCCATGTGTGCGTGCCGTCGGGGGACAGGTAGCGCACTTCGGTCGCGCCACTGCCCTCCGACATGACGGCGTGCCAGAAGGTCGTCACCCTCTGCCGGTCGTCGGGATGCACCCGATCGATGAAATCGGCCGCCGGTCCCGAAGAAATCCCCAGCAGCACCATGGAATTCTCGGAGCGATCGACCCACAGCGTCTCGAGATCGAGTTCCCAGGCCGCCATCCTGCTGGCTTGCAATGCCAGCCGCAGGCGCTCCTCGCTCACCCTGATCGCGTTCTCGGCTGCATTGCGGATGGTGATGTCGGTAAAGGTGCGCACCATTCCGCCATTGGGCAGGCGGTTGGTTCGAACCTCCAGCACCGTCC
>NZ_JBFRDQ010000120.1:0-25789 GCF_052113865.1 Allobosea sp. TAB14
ACCGTGGCGAACAGCGAATCGAGACCCAAGCGGTCCATGCCGACCGGCTCTTCGGGATCGGCGGCGACCGGTACCGAGCGTTCCGTGGCGGTCACGTAGCTGACGCCGCCTTCGCGCGGGCGGACCGGCGGCAGGCTCGCGGTCACGAGCCTGCCCTCGATGGCGGGAGAGGCGGCGTTTCCGCCATCGGCCGGGCGCAGGGCGGCGAGCGCCGCATCGGCGAGGCCGGTCGGCCGGATCGGCGGCAAAGGCGCATTGGCCGGCGTCCCGGCGACGACGAGGCTCTCCGGGGCGGCCATCGCGTCCGGGCGGCGCGGCGGCAGCGAGGCGAGGACGAGCTTCTGCTCGGCGCCCGGGCCGGTCTGGGCGAAGGCGAGCGGGCCGGCGGCGCCGGGAAGCGATGCGACCTGCACCGCCGGCTCGTCAGGCGGTGCGCTCAACCCGCGCGGCCGGGCGAGCGGCAAGGGCGCGTCGATCAGTTGCGGACGATTCTGGGGCGCGGGCTGCGGCGGGGCCGCGGCGGCGATCGCCGCAGGAGCGGGCTCAGGCTGTGCCGGGGCCGCCTGCACCGGGGCCTGCTGCGGCGCGATGCGCTGCGAGCGTTCGCGCGTGAGCGCCTGCGCGGCCGGATTGGGCGCGGCGGYGACGGCGAAGCGGCCGCCATCGGCGGCATTGCTGTCGACATAGCCGGTATTGGCATAGGCCATGACGGCCGGCTGCTGGCGGGTGCCGCGGCGGCCACGCGCGGCGGGCCGGGCATCGGCCTCCTCGTCGTCGCCGCCGAAGAGCGAGGCCCACAGGCTCTTGCCGCCGGAGGACTGGACGGCGCCCTCATCGGCATCGGCCACCGCATAGCCGCCGACCGAGCCGCCGCCCGACAGGATCTCGGCCCTGGCGAGCTCGTAGCCGGCAAGTGGCTGGCCGTCGGCCGGGATATGCACGGTCTTCTGGTCCGGGAAGAGCCGCACGAGCTGGTCGCGCGTCATGCGCGGCCAGGAGCGCACCGAGCCGACATCGAGATGGACGAAGGGGGTGTGGGCGTTCGGATAGAAGCCGACGCCGCCGCGCTGCAGCCGCATGCCGATCTCGCGGATGCGGGCCGTCGGCACGTCGGGCAGATAGAAGTCCATCGCCTTGCCGAGCATGTGCTGGCTGTGCTTGGCGACGGCGCGCGAGCGGCGGCGCAGCATGGCGTTGGTGTTGGGCGAGCGATAGGCKGAGACGACGTGGAAGGGCTGCTCGGAACCGAGCTGGCGCTGAACCTCCCAGACGACGTCGAACAGGCGCGGGTCCATCCKGATCGGYTCGTCGMTGCGCCAGTCGCGCAGGGCCCAGTTCAGCTTCTCGAGCGCGGAGGAAACGTAGCGACCATCCTGCTTGAAGGTGACGGTCGTCTCCTCCTTGGTATGCATGTGCAGGATGGTGATGGTACGCGTGTCACCGTTGGCGACGGCATTCTGCGTGCCGCGAATGCCGAGCAGGGATGCGGCGACTGCGAGGCAGACCATCGCGACGCGGCGGCGCGCTGGCTTCGAGCCGAAGCGCAACCAACCTGGAATCGTGGCGTCTGTCCTGCCCAATCTGTCTGACCCGTCTCGGTGCCCCCGCCGAAGCGGTATGGTGAACGTGAACGAACAGTTGCGGAGAAGCGTTAACGACCCGTTAGCAAGCCGCCCAGCGCCGCGCCAGGAATTTCTGGGAACGTTTGGCTAAAGACGGATCGTGGCGAAAAGGTGCCCAACCGGCGGCCGGGCCCCAATTCGGCCGGATTCTCCACAATCGGGAGCCTGTTCGAAGTTCTGCGAGCCCTGGTCCCGAGGCGGCCGCGGCGCGGCTGCTCGGGACGAGGCCGAGAGATCCGGCGGGCCGTCAGCCCTGCTGCTCCAGCGCCTGCCGCACGAGACGGTGGAAGCCGTAGACGTCGTCGAAGCGGGTGATATGGCCGTCCGCGCCGATGACGATGGTGTTGTAGACGAGGTGGATCGGCAGCGGCTGCGGCAGGTTGATGCGGCGCTCGCCCTTGCCGATCAGCTTCTTCAGGCGCTCGCTCGTCCATTCCGGCCCGAGCACCTGGTCGGCCAGCGCGAAGGGGTCGTCGACGCGCACGCAGCCATGGCTGAGGGCCCGCCGCTCGCCGGCGAAGAGCCGGCGGTTCGGCGTGTCGTGCAGATAGACCGCATGCTCGTTCGGGAACATGAACTTGATCCAGCCGAGCGCGTTACGCTCGCCGGGCGGCTGGCGCACCGAGATGCCGCCGCCCTTGGTGCGGGTGACGACATAGCCGCGCTTGGCCGCATAGTCCGGATCGGCCGCCAGCCCCGGCAGGAACTCCTTCTTCAGGATCGAGGGCGGCACGTACCAGGACGGGTTGACGATGACGTGGTCCATCTTGTGCGAGAAGATCGGTGTCGCCGAATCCGGCTTGCCGATGATCGCGCGGGCCTCGTGGATCACCTGTCCGTCGCGGATGACGCGCACGCGCATCTCGGGCACGTTGACCATGATGTGCTTGGCGCCGAGATCCGGCGGCAGCCAGCGCCAGCGCTCCATCTGGGCGACGATGTCCTCCTCGCCCCTTGCCGTCGCGGGCTTGCCGAGTGCGGCGAGGGTGCGCTCGCTGAGGATGCCGTTGGCGGGCAGGCCGGCTTTCTTCTGGAAATCGGCCAGGGCCAGCGAGGTCGAGCGGTCGAAGACCGAATCGTCGCTGGAGCCGAGGCCGAGGCGGGCGCGCACCAGCGGCACGCGCTCGTCGCGCATGCCGAGCTTGAGCGGCGGCCCGGCCGGGATGCGCACCAGCGGCGTGTCGTCGAGATGCTCGCGCAGTTCGGCGAGCTTGGCCTTGAGGCGGCGATATTGCTCGTGCGGCGGGTTGTAGGCGGCGAGCACCGCGCCGGCATCGGGAGCGCCGGCGAGCTCGGAGAGCACCTCCGTCGCCGAGGGCAGGTAGAGCGTCGGCGTGATCAGCTTGGAGAGGCGGCGCGGATCGAGGCGGCCGCCGCGCGCGTCGCGGGCATAGAGCACGGCGAGCGCCGAGAGCCGCACATCGGCCTCGGCGAGCTTGGCCTTGTCGCTCAGCTCGAAGACCGGAAGGGCGTAGTCGGTCGGGCGCAGGCCATCATCGGCGGCGTGCTCGAGCTGGGCGACGATGCGCTTGCCGGCGGCGGTCCAGCCCTTGGCGTCGATCCAGAACGGCTTGTTCTCGTTCGCCTGATAGGCGGCGAGGATCTCGCCGCGCTCGCGCTCGCCGAGGCGGCGCACCGCGACGCCGTCATTGGCGCGCGCCGCGATATCGGCGGCGAAGGCGAGGCCCGGCGGCACGTCGACCACCACCTTCGGCATCTCGGGCGGCGGAACCAGCGACGGGATGGCTTCCAGCGGCCCGGCGGCCGGGGCGGCTGCGGGCGGCGCCACCGTCACCGAGGCAGTCACGGGCTTGTCCGGAGCCGGCAGGGCCGGGGCGGCCTGGACGGGCGCGGTCTCGGCGGGAGCAGGGGCGGGCGCCGGCTCGGAGGATTTCGAGGCCGGCACGAGCGCCGGGTCCAGCGCCGGCACCTCGACCTGCGGAATATCGAGCGTGACCGGTTCGGTTTCCGTCTCGACGGGGGCCGTGGCATCGACCGAGGCGGCACCGCGCAAGGTTGCGCCGCTCTTCACGGTTCCGGTGACGATGTCGCCGTCGGAGGGGCGGTCCGTCGCCGTCTGGCCGGCAGGGGCCGGCTTCTCGGCGTCAAGCAGCTTGAGCTGGGGCGTCTCGGGCAGGGGCACGCCGGTCGCCGGATCGGTGGCGAGGGGGGCTTGGGCGAGGGGGGCTTGGGCCGGAGGCGTTTGGGCAAGCACCGGAGCGCAGCTCAGCATGATGGCCAGGGCGGATGCCGAGGTCAGATTCGCCCAGTGGCGACGAGGCATAGTCGCTATCCCGATGAATGCCGGATCACGCCCATTCCTGCGTGACTCGGTTTGCTTCCACAAGATGCGGCGGCGCAACAGGCCGCCACTTTGATTCGTCGCAGCTCAGGCCGCGTCGGTTTCCTCAGGATGGCCGTCGCTCTCGATCAGCCCGTAATCCTTGAGCTTTCGGTAGAGCGTCGAGCGGCCGATGCCGAGCTTGCGCGAGACCTCGGACATGTGCCCGCGGTAATGCGCCAGCGCGAAAGTGATGATGTCGCGCTCGAGATCGTCGAGCTTGCGCATGTCGGAGCCGGAGACGAGCTCGAGCGAGTTCGGGTCGCGCACCGGCATGTGGATGATGCGGGGAGCGGCTTCGGCCTGCGCATCGGCCGGGCCGAGCTGGGCCGGCGCCGGCGG
The DNA here is from genome assembly GCF_052113865.1 of Allobosea sp. TAB14. Classification (NCBI taxonomy): domain Bacteria; kingdom Pseudomonadati; phylum Pseudomonadota; class Alphaproteobacteria; order Hyphomicrobiales; family Alloboseaceae; genus Allobosea; species Allobosea sp. TAB14. The sequence goes on from NZ_JBFRDQ010000120.1 coordinate 4,306, forward strand.
GATGCGGACGTCGTAGCCATCCATCTGCGCCGCGATCTGCGGGAACTCGGCGACGCCGAGCTCGCCGCCATCGGCCAGGACGACGGCGCGGAACATGGCGTTCTCGAGCTGGCGGACATTGCCCGCCCAATCATAGCTCGCGATCAGGGTCATCGCCTCGCTGGAGATGCCGCTGAGCTTCTTGCCCTCCTCGGCGGCGAAGCGGGCGAGGAAGCCGCGGGCAAGGTCGGGAATGTCCTCGCGGCGCTGGCGCAGCGGCGGCAGCGTGATCGGGAAGACGTTGAGGCGGTAGTAGAGATCCTCGCGGAACTCGCCGCGCTTCACCTGATCGAGCAGGCTCTTGTTGGTGGCGGAGATGACGCGGATGTCGACCCTGACCGACTTCTTGCCGCCGACGGGGTCGACCTCGCTCTCCTGGATGGCGCGCAGCAGCTTGACCTGGGCGTCGAGCGGCAATTCGCCGACCTCGTCGAGGAACAGCGTGCCGCCATTGGCCTCGACGAATTTGCCGAGATGGCGCTCGGTGGCACCGGTGAAGGCGCCCTTCTCATGGCCGAAGAGGATGGATTCGACGAGATTGTGCGGGATCGCCCCGCAATTGACCGTGACGAAGGGCTTGCCCTTGCGGTCGCTGGAGCCCTGGATGGCGCGGGCCAGCACCTCCTTGCCGACGCCGGATTCGCCCTCGATCAGGATCGGGATGTTCGATTTCGCCGCCCGTTCGGCCAGGCGCACGACGCGGGCCATGTCGGGGCTCTTGGTCGCGAGGTCGCGGAAGCCCAGCGTGTTGGAGGCGCGGCGCTTGATATGGCGCAATTCGTGTTCGAGGGCGCCGAGCTTCAGCGCGTTCTTGAGCGAAACCTGGAGGCGCTCGGCGCCGACGGGCTTGACCACGAAATCGACGGCGCCGGCGCGCATGGCCGTGACCACGGTCTCGATCGAGCCGTTCGCCGTCTGCACGATGACGGGCTTGTCGATCTCGCGTTCGCGCAGCGTGGCGAGCACGCCCATGCCGTCGAGGCCGGGCATGTTGAGGTCGAGCACGATCGCGTCGATCGCGTCGCCATCCGGGCCGGCGATCAGCGCGACGGCCGCCTCGCCATTCTCCGCAACCAGGACGCCGTAGCCGAAACGCTTGAGCATCGCGTCGAGCAGGCGGCGCTGGACGGGATCGTCGTCGACGACGAGAACGGTGGCGGTCATGACACCTCGAAAGACGGCGCAACAGGACGGAAAGGCTCGGCTCCGAAAGGAATCGCCTGTTCCGTTCTGGGGCATCGTCGGCCAGAAGAGTTAAGCGGAGTTTAAGCGCGCCGGCCGGGCCCGTCATCAGCGCTGCGGCAGAACGCCCGAGATTGATCCCCGGCCCCATGCTGGCCTAAGTGGGGCACACCCGATGCCGCGAGACGGAGAGAGCATGTTCTTCCAGACGATGCGAGGCGAGACGGTTCACGGCCAGGCGGCGGCGCATGGCGGCGGCGTCGCCCCCGACAAAGCGCTCGGCGACCTGCCGGAATGGAACCTGGACGATCTCTATCCCGGGATCGATTCCGCCGCCTTCCGAGCCGATCTCGACCGCGCCTTCACGCAGGCGCAGGCGCTGGCGGCGGGCTATCGCGGCAAGCTCGCGGAGCTGGCGGGGCAGCCCGATGGCAGCGCCCTGCTGGCCGAGGCGGTCAAGGCCTATGAAAGCCTGAGCGACCTGCTCGGGCGGATCGGCGCCTATGCGGGCCTGGTCTATTCCGGCGACACCACCGATCCGCAGCGCGCCAAATTCTATGGCGACACGCAGGACAGGCTGAACGCCGCCATCACCGAATTGCTGTTCTTCGAGCTTGAGCTCAACCGGATCGAGCCGGACTTGCTGGCCAAGGTCGCCGGCGAGGCGCCGCTCTCGCATTGGAAGCCCTGGCTCGACGATCTCTCCAAGGACAAGCCGCACCAGCTCGACGACCGGCTGGAGGCGTTGTTCCACGAGAAGTCGATGACGGGCGCGGCCGCCTGGAACCGCCTCTTCGACGAGACCATTGCCTCGCTGCGTTTCGACGTCGATGGCGAGGAGCTGACGCTGGAGCTCACGCTCAACAAATTGCAGGACGCCGATGGCGAGGCGCGCCGCAAGGCGGCGGAGGCGCTGAGCAAGGTCTTCCGCAAGGAGCTGCGCACCTTCGCGCTGATCACCAACACGCTGGCCAAGGACAAGGAAATCTCCGACCGCTGGCGCAAATTCGAGGATGTCGCGGATTCCCGCCATCTGGCGAACAGGGTCGAGCGCGAGGTCGTGGACGCTCTCGTTTCAGCGGTGCGCGAGGCCTATCCGCGGCTGTCGCACCGCTATTATCGCCTGAAGGCCAAATGGTTCGGCCGCGACGCGCTCGATTTCTGGGACCGCAACGCGCCGCTTCCGGAAATCGAGCAGCGCAGCATCCCCTGGACGTGCTGGCGGCACCCAACGGCGCCCTGATGGCGCCGACGCCATTGACGCTGGCGGAGACGGCGAGCGTCTTCGGCGAGATGCTGACCTTCCGGCGCCTGCTCGACACGACCAGCGACCCGAAGCAGCGCAAGGCGATGCTGGCGGCGAAGGTCGAGGACATGATCAACACGGTCGTGCGCCAGATCGCCTTCTACACCTTCGAGCGGCGGGTCCATGAGGCGCGTCGGCAGGGCGAGCTCACGGCCGAGGCGCTGTGCGATCTCTGGATGGGCGTGCAGGCGGAAAGCCTTGGGCCGGCGATCCGGCTATCGAGCGGCTACGAGCCGTTCTGGTGCTACGTCCCGCACTTCATCCATTCGCCCTTCTACGTCTACGCCTATGCCTTCGGCGATTGCCTGGTGAACTCGCTCTACGGCGTCTACCAGAGCGCGGCAGAGGGCTTCCAGGACCGCTATTTCGCCCTGCTCGCGGCCGGCGGCAGCAAGCCCTATGGCGAATTGCTCAAGCCTTTCGGGCTCGATGCGAAGGATCCGGGCTTCTGGCAGATCGGGCTCAAGATGATCGAGGGGATGATCATCGAGCTGGAGGGGATGGAGTGAGGCTTGCCGTCATGGTCGGGCTTGCCCCGACCATCTCGGAAACCAGTGCCTTCTCGTCCTGAGATTCTCGGGTCTCCGCTACGCTTCGCCCGAGAATGACGCCGCGGCGACTAGAACTGCACCCTCAAGCCCACCTGCGAGACATTCGCGGTGTAGTCCGATCCCACCGCCGTCGAGTTCAGCCGCTCATGGGTGAAGCTCGCGCGGATCGCGAAGGTGCGGGTCAGCTTGTATTCGATCCGCGCGCCGACATTCAGGTAGTCCTCGCGCAGGCCCTGGCCCTCATATTCCGTGCGGCTGAAATTGGTGAAGCCGGTGAGCGTGAGGTTGCGGCGCAGCGCGTGGGCGATCTCCAGCGTCGCGCGCCGCATCGTCGTGCCCGACGAGCCGGCGATGGTGGTGTCGCCGAGCTGGGCGGTGCCGCGCAGCGTCACCGTGGTCAGCGGGGTCGGCGACCAGAGGATCGAGGCGTCGCCGACGAAGCCGCGCAGATCCTTCAGCCTGTTATCCTCGTAGCGCCGGTTCTGGTAGCCGCCCGAAACCTCGCCCTTGAGCTGCTGGCTGAACTCGAAGGTCGAGCCGATGCTGCCGGTGATGCCGTCGGAGGAGCGCATATAGCCGCTCGAATCGGTCTTCTCGTCGAAATCGCGCCGGTCGATCTCGGCCTGGACATAGGGCTTGAAGCCGGGCGTGACCTCATAGGCCGCGCGCAGGCGCAGGCCGTAATCGGTCATGTTGCGGTCCTTCTGGGAGAGGATTGCACCGCTCGTCAGCCTGGCATCCTCGAAGTCGCTGCGGTCGGCCGAGCCGCGCAAGGTGAGCTGCAGGCGGTTGAAGTCCTGCGTCACGCCGGCCGAGCCGCCATATTGCCAGACCTGCGGGCGGCCCTGGACATTGGCGTTCAGGTCCGGTGAGCCGGGGCGCTGGGTGTCGAGCTTGAGGCGCGATTCGAGCAGGATGTGGGTGTCGCGCGTGGCGTCGAGCCTGAGGTCGAGATTGCCCTCGGCATCGGGGCGCGAGGCGTTCCGGTCACTGAAGTAATCCATGTAGCCGGCGCGCAGCTTGCCCTTGAGCTCATGCACGTTCCAGTCGGACTGGACCTCCACTTCCGCGTCATAGCGCTGGAAGACCGAGCCCTTGGTGCCGGGCGTCGCGCTGCGCTGCGGGTTGGTGTCGTAGCCGGTCGAGCCGGTGATCGCCGGCTTCAGCGTGACCGCGCCCAGCCGCAGGCCGAGCGGCGCCCAGGGATCGTCCTCGGCGCTCGCGCGGCGCCGGCGCGGGGGAGGCGGCAAGGCCGCTTCCGGCGCGGGCAAGACCGCGACAGGCGGTTGCGGCGGGCGGAACTGGCGCTGCGTGGTGCCGCGCAGGGCCGGCGGCTGCAGCGGCCGGCTGGCACGCGGCGGCTGGCGCCCGGAGATGGCGGAAGGCTGGCCCTGGACGAGGGAGGCCGGRTCGCGGATCGCCTGCGGATCGGGGGTGGCGGGCGTGAGCGGCTGTTCCGGCGGCGCGGGAGGCTGCGCGACATAAGCCGGCGTTCCCGTCCTGAGCCCGGCGCGCGGCGCCTGCTGCGCGCCTGCCGGCAGGCAGCCGAGCGCCAGGGCCGCCAGCGCGGAGCCGGACAGAAGCAGGATCTTGGCGCGGCCTGACACGGGCTTCGCGGGGCTCCAGGGCAGCAACAGGTGACAGCAATGGCTGGCGCGCCCGGCAGAGGGCGCATGGTTAACGCAGTTAGAACGAACAGGGTTAAGGAGCCGTCAACGCGCCGGCCGCGATCGCCGCGGCGGTGGAAATCCCGCATCGCCCCGTGCTAGAGCGCGCGCCATGACCGAAAACATCCGCGCCTCGGCGCTCCGCACCATCGCCACGGAACGGGCTGGGCTCGACACGCTCCATGCCGCCCTCGCCGACGGGCTCGGGCAGCCCTTCACCGAGGCCGTCGCGATGATCCTGGCCGCGAGCGGCCGCGTGATCGTCTCCGGCATGGGCAAGTCCGGCCATGTCGGGCGCAAGCTCGCCGCGACCCTGGCCTCGACCGGCACGCCCGCCCATTTCGTCCACCCGGCCGAGGCGAGCCATGGCGATCTCGGCATGGTCAGGCCGGAGGATGTGGTGATCGCGCTGTCCTGGTCGGGCGAGACGGCGGAGCTTGCCGCGCTCGTCGGCTATACCCGCCGCTTCCGCGTCGGGCTGATCGCCTTCACCGCGAATCCCGAGAGCACGCTCGGCAAGGAGGCGGATGTCGCGCTGATCCTGCCCAAGGCGACGGAGGCCTGCCCCAACGGGCTCGCGCCGACCACCTCGACCACCATGCAGATCGCACTCGGCGATGCGCTGGCGGTGGCGCTGCTGGAGGCGCGCGGCTTCTCGCGGCAGGATTTCTTCGTCTACCACCCCGGCGGCAAGCTCGGCGCGCAGCTCAAGACGGTCGAGAGCATCATGCATCGCGGCGCGGAACTGCCGCTGATCGGGCTGGACACCGCGCTGCCCGATGTGATCGCCATGATCTCGGAGAAGAGTTTCGGCTGCGCGGTCGTGATGGATCTCGACGGCAGGCTCGCCGGGGTCGTCACCGATGGCGACCTGCGCCGCAAGGCGACGATGGCAGGCGGTGCCGCGCTCAGGGCGCGCGATATCATGACGCTGAATCCCCGTCGCATCGGCCCGGATGCGCTCGCCGTCGAAGCGTTGGAGCTGGTCAATCGCAGCCGGATCACCGCGCTGATCGTCGTGGACGAACAGGAGCGGCCGGTCGGGCTCGTCCATGTCCACGACCTGTTGGCGATGGGCGTCGCCTGAGCCGCGACGTCGTTCCGGGGCCGGGATGCCCTTGCCAGCGGCGCGCGGCCATCTATCTAAAGCTCCAGAAACTACAGCTTTGGAGGTTGCGATGGTTGCGACGGCACGGCTCGAACGCGTGATGCCGATCGGCGCGCTGGCAGAGCGCACCGGCGTCAAGGTCGAGACCATCCGCTATTACGAGCAGGTCGGGCTTTTGCCGCCGCCGGAGCGTTCCGAGGGCAACCAGCGCCGTTATGGCCGGCGTCATGCCGAGCGGCTCGCCTTCATCAAGCATGCGCGCGATCTCGGCTTCGCGGTGGACAATATCCGCACGCTGCTCAGGCTTTCCGACACGCCCGGCATGGCCTGCGACGAGGCGCATGCGATCTCCGCCGGTCATCTCGAAGAGGTGCGCGACAAGATCGCCAGGCTGCGCTCGCTGGAAAAGGAGCTGGAGCGGATCGCCACCACTTGCTCGGGCGGCGTCGCCGCCTGCGATTGCGCCATCATCGAGGCGCTGGCCGATCACRGCCAATGCGATCACGCCCGCCATTGAGGCGGTCTGGCGATGTGAAGCTTCAGCCGGCCGGAACAGCGGCCGTCATCCCGGATCGGCGCGACTTTGCCGCTTGTCCGGGATGACCGTGCGTTTTCATCGGGTGGGGCTCGATGTCGATTGCCTCTCGTTTCCGCGCCGGAAAGTCTTAAATAGGAACTGCGCCGGACGGCCTCGCCGTCCAGTTTTCGGGTTGGCAAGAGGGCGGGCGATGCCGGTATTGCGTTTGTCGGCGGGCTTCCGGCCCGGCGAGGGGAACAAACCCCGATTCTCCGGGAGTCAGCGATTCGGGCTCGCTTCGTTCCGGAGTCGTTCTTGCCGGAGTTCTTCCTGCCTGAGTCGTTCCGACAAGACCCGTTCCTGATTTCAGTTCACGCACCCGCCCGGACGGCTGAGGCTCGCATCGAGCCGGTGTCGCCCGGATGGACGAGATGATCGGCCCTTCGCCTTGCAGCTCTTTCGTTCGTTGCCTCCCGCCGCCCGCGCCAACAGCGTCACCGCGGTGCTCGGACCCACCAATACCGGCAAGACCCATCTCGCCATCGAGCGCATGGTCGCCCATCCCACCGGGATGATCGGCCTGCCGCTGCGCCTGCTGGCGCGCGAGGTCTATCAACGGGTCGTCGACAAGGTCGGGCCGGAGGCCGTCGCCCTCGTCACCGGCGAGGAGAAGATCAAGCCGGAGCGGCCGCGCTTCTGGGTCTGCACCGTCGAGGCGATGCCGCGCGACCTCGCCGTCGATTTCGTCGCGATCGATGAGATCCAGCTCGCCGCCGATCTCGACCGCGGCCATGTCTTCACCGACAGGCTCTTGAACCGGCGCGGCCGGGCCGAGACGATGCTGATCGGTGCCGGCACGATGCGCCCGCTGATCGAGCAGCTCATGCCGGGTGTCAATGTCGTCACGCGCCCACGCCTGTCGCAGCTCACCTTCGCCGGCGACCGCAAGATCACCCGTCTGCCGCCGCGCTCGGCGATCGTCGCCTTCTCGGTGGAGGAGGTCTACGCCATCGCCGAATTGATCCGCCGGCAGAAGGGTGGGGCGGCGGTCGTGCTGGGGGCGTTGTCACCGCGCACGCGCAATGCCCAGGTCGAGATCTACCAGTCCGGCGATGTCGATTATCTCGTCGCCACCGACGCGATCGGCATGGGGCTCAATCTCGACGTCAATCACATCGCCTTCGCGGCGGACAAGAAATTCGACGGCCATCATTTCCGCAAGCTCAACCCGGCCGAGTTCGGCCAGATCGCCGGCCGGGCCGGGCGGCATCTGCGCGACGGCACCTTCGGCACAAGCGGGCGCTGCCCGCCCTTCGACGCTGAGCTGGTGGATGCGATCGAGAATCACCGCTTCGAGCCGATCCGCCAGATGCAGTGGCGCAATTCCGATCTCGACCTGCGCTCGGTCGGCGGCCTCCTGGACACGCTGAACATCCAGCCTTCCGAGCAGGGGCTGACGCGGGCGCTGATCGCCGAGGACATGACGACGCTGGAAATCCTGGCCAGGGACCCCGACATCGCGCCGCTGGCGCATGGCCGGGCTGCGGTGGAGCGGCTCTGGGAGGTCTGCGGCCTGCCCGATTACCGCAAGATCTCGCCCATGCAGCATGCCGATCTGGCGACGACGCTGTATCTCAGGCTGATGCGCCATGGCCGGCTCGATGCCGACTGGTATGCGGCGCAACTCGGCTCGCTCGACCGCACCGATGGCGAGATCGACACGCTCTCCGCCCGCATCGCGCAGGTCCGGACCTGGACCTATGTCGCCAACCGGCCCGACTGGTTACCTGATCCTGAGCATTGGCAGGGCATGGCGCGTCTTGTAGAGGACAAGCTGTCGGATGCTCTGCATGAGCGTCTGGCCCACCGATTTGTCGATCGGCGCACCAGTGTCCTGATGCGCCGCTTGCGGGAGAATGCGATGTTGGAGGCTGAGGTCACTGCGACGGGCGACGTGCTCGTCGAGGGCCAGCATGTGGGAATGCTGCAGGGCTYCCGCTTCACGGCGGACCCGAAGGCGGGCGGGTCGGAGGTTAAGGCTCTGAACCTCGCGGCCATGAAGGCGCTCGGTTCCGAGATCGAGGCCCGGGCCGCGCGCGTCGTGCTGGCGGGCGACGACGCCTTCCTGCTCTCGCATGACGGGCTCGTGCGCTGGACCGGCGAGCCTGTGGCGCGCCTCGTCGCCGGCGAGAAGGTGCTGGAGCCGCGGCTTCGCCTGCTGGTCGAGGAGCATCTCAACGGGGCTGCGCGCGAGCAGGTCGAGGCGCGCCTCACGCTCTGGCTGAAGAATCACGTCACCCGCCTGCTCGGCGCGATCCAGATCCTGGAGGCGGCCGAGAACGTCGCCGGCATCGCTCGCGGCATCGCCTATCAGACGGCCGAGGCGCTCGGCGTGCTCGAGCGTTCGAAGGTCGGCGAGGAGATGAAGGCGCTCGATCAGGAGGGCCGGGCGGCGCTGCGCCAGCTCGGCATCCGCTTCGGGGCCTTCCACATCTACATGCCCGCCCTGCTGAAGCCGGCGCCGCGCGCGCTCGCCGCCCAGCTCTGGGCGCTGAAGCATGGTGGGCCGGAGACGGCGGGGCTCGACGACATCGCCCATCTCGCGGCGTCCGGCCGCACCTCCTTCCCGGTCGACAAGGTCGTGCCGAAGGGGCTCTACCGGGCGGCTGGCTATCGCGTCTGCGGCGAGCGGGCGGTGCGCGTCGACATTCTGGAACGTCTCGCGGACCTGATCCGCCCGGCGATCGCCTATCGTCCCGGCGCCACGCAGGGCACGCCGCCGGCCGGCAGCGCCGATCAGGACGGCTTCGTCGTCACCGGCGCGATGACCTCGCTCGTCGGCTGCGCCGGCGAGGATTTCGCCTCGATCCTGCGCTCGCTCGGCTATGTCTCGGTGAAGCGTCCGGGCCCGGCGATCACCGTGCCGCTGGCGCCGCCGCCGGCCGCCACCGAGCCGGCCAAGCCGGTCGAGGCGAAGGCGAGCGACGAGACGGCCGAAGACGCTGTCGGCGAGACGCCGGTCGCGGCCGCTGCCGACGAGGCCGTGCCGGCCGATGGCGCGGTGTCGGCGGACGCTTCCGAGGAAGCCGCTGCCGTCGTCGAGCCGGCCGAGGCCCTGAACGAGGGCGCGCTGGCGGAAGGCGAGACGCCTGTCACCGAAGCGCCTGCCGTCGAGACGGCGGATACGCCGATCCTCACCGAAACCGAGCTCGACGCGGTGCGCGAGCCTGTGCCGGCCGATGCGCTCTCGGCCTTGCCGGCTGCGCCGTCGGCTGAGGTTGCGGATGCAGCCGCGGAGGCCGAAATCGCTGCCGAAGCTGCGCCGGCCGAGCCCGAGCTCATCGAGATCTGGCGGCCGCATCGCCACCAGGGTGGGCGCCGGCCCGAGCATGCTCAGCGCGGCCGGCAGGACGGCCCGCGCCGCGAGGGCGAGCGCCGTGGCGGTGACCGTCCGCAGCGCGAGGGGCGCCCCGGCGGCCCGCGTCGCGACGGGCGGCCCGAGAATCGTCCGGCTGCCGCGGCAGCGGGCGAGGGTGCCGCTCAGCGCCAGGAACGTCCGAACCAGGATCAGCGCCCCCGCCGTGACGAGCGTCCGCGCTCCGATGAGCGTCCGCGTCGCGAGGATCAGCCGCGGCAGGGTCACCCCGAGGGCGGTCGCGGCCCGCGCCCCGACTTCAAGCGCGACGGTCGCCCCGGCGGCCCGCGCCGCGAGGAGCGTGGGGGAGAGCGCTTCCAGCAGCCGCAGCGCCCGCGCCCGGCCAATCGCGAGCCCGATCCCGATTCGCCCTTCGCCAAGCTGGCCGCGCTCAAGGCGCAGCTCGAAGGCAGCAAGACCTAGGACCCGGGGAGGCGTAGCCGTTGCGGGAGCATCGTCAACGCCTCGACAAATGGCTCTGCTTCGCGCGCTTCGCGCGAACGCGGCCGGCGGCCGTGCGTCTGGTGGAAGACGGCCATGTCCGCATTGCGGGGCGGCGAGCCGAGAACCCCGCACAGGGGCTCAAGCTGGGGGACGTGCTGACGCTCGCCCTGCCGCACGCCACCGTCGTCGTGCGGATCCTGGCCTTCGCCGAGCGCCGGGGCCCGTTCGAGACGGCGAGGCTCCTCTATGAGCGCCTCGACGAAGGCGGCGACGATCCCTCTCTTGCGGAGGGCGAGGGAGGCGACTAAATCCGGCCGCTATCGCCTGCAGGGCTGATATGCGGCCATGCGGCGAACGAATTTCTCCCAGTGGATGCCGGAAGGGCAAAGTCTTCTGCCGAGCCCGGCGAAAACAATCTTGAAACCTGCGCCTGTCGGGGGTTTATGAGGTTGTTTAGAAGTGTTGGAAGGGCCGGCCCATGACCTATGTGGTCACCGAGAACTGCATCAAGTGCAAGTACATGGATTGCGTCGAGGTTTGCCCGGTCGACTGCTTCTATGAAGGCGAGAACATGCTCGTCATCCACCCCGACGAATGCATCGATTGCGGCGTCTGCGAACCGGAATGCCCGGCCGAAGCGATCAAGCCCGACACCGAGCCCGGCCTCGAAAGCTGGCTGCAGCTCAACACCAAATATGCTGCGAGCTGGCCGAACATCACGCAGAAGAAGGACGCCCCGGCCGACGCGAAGGCGTTCGACGGGGTCGCCGGCAAGCTCGAGATGTTCTCGCCCGAACCGGGCGAAGGCGACTGATTTTCGCCGCTTCGGACGGTCCGTTCTGCGTTAACCATGACCGTGCCGCGCGCATGGCGGCGGATGGCTGCCCGCGTTTACCTTTGATTCGGCGTGTTTTTTGTGCTACACACAAACTCAGTCGAATTCGTTCCGCATGCCCCCTGCGAGGTTTTCACAAACGGGGCGTTCCCAAAGATCGCGTGCAACATGAAGGGCCGGCGGCTTTTCGCCGGAACAATCCGTTGTTCGCTTCTGTGGGCGAGATGAACCAATCGACTGAGGGAGCGTGAAGCGCCGCATCACCGCGTCGCGTCAGGCGGAATGTCCCCGGCCATCCGGACGGGGACGGATCATCGCGCGCCCGCCACGGCGGGCCGGTCAGGAGTCGTAACGGCATGTCTACGGTGAAGAAAGCTGCTGTGCGCCAGGGTTTCAAGACGGGCGAATACGTCGTCTATCCGTCCCATGGCGTCGGACAGATCACGGCGATCGAAGAGCAGGAAGTCGCCGGCTTCAAGCTCGAGCTGTTCGTGGTGAGCTTTGCCAAGGACAAGATGACCCTGCGCGTTCCCACCGCCAAAGCCATCAGCGTCGGGCTGCGCAAGCTCGCCGATGCCGAAGCCGTCACCAAGGCGCTGACCACGCTCACCGGCCGCGCCCGCGTCAAGCGCACCATGTGGTCGCGCCGCGCGCAGGAATACGAGGCGAAGATCAATTCGGGCGATCTCGTCGCCATCGCCGAGGTGGTGCGCGATCTCTATCGCTCCGAGGCCCAGCCCGAGCAGTCCTATTCCGAGCGCCAGCTCTATGAAGCCGCCCTCGACCGCATGGTTCGCGAGATCGCGGTCGTCGACGACGTCACCGAGATCGAGGCGCTCAAGAAGATCGAGGGCCAGCTCGCCAAGTCGCCGCGCCGGGTCGGCAAGGGCGAGGCCGTCGAGGCGGATGCCGAGCTCGAAGGCGACAACGACGATCTGCAGGAAGAAGCGGCCTGAGCCGTTCCTGTCGGATCCTAGAATGCGAACCCGGCGGGCGACCGCCGGGTTTTTTGTTTGCCGAGCCTTGCTTCGTCGCGCTCGCAATGACGGGTGAAGGCGCCCGCTACTCGCCGATGACCTTGTAGCGCTGGCCGGGCGTGAGCGCAGCGGCGCGGTCGAACCCGTTCAGGAGCTGGAAGAGCTCGGCCGGCCGATCCTGCTCCGGCATGCGCTCCGCCATGCTCGCCACCGTGTCGCCCGGCGCCGCGTTGACGATACGGATGCGCAGAGGCCGGGCGGTCTGCGCCTCGGCCGGCGTCAGGGCCCGGAAGCTCTCGACGATGCTGCGCATCGGGCGTTCCGGATCGCCGGCGCCGCGCGCCGCCAGGATGAAGCGGTAGACGCGGTCTCCGAAATGCACGGCCGCCAGGCGGAACGTCCAGTCCGTGCCCTTGCCATGGGCGATGACGGCGGGCTGCCCGCCCATCTCGATCTTCTCGATGCCGGTCGTCTCGACACCCTCGATCCAACCGGCCGCGACATAGGATTCGAGCGTCTGGTCGGGCTTGAGCGTCACGGAGTCGAAGCGCAGGGCCTGCGCGCCATTGGCGCTGACGCCGATGACCATGTCCTGCGCCGCTTCGAGGCTGAAGCCGTCCGGCGCCGAGAAGGAGATGCGCAGCGAGCTGTTCACATAGCGCCGGCCGCGCACCACGCCGTCGCGCGGATCGTCGCCATAGGCGAGGCCGTCGATGGCGGTCAGCCAGCGGCCGGCATCGTGCTCGCCCAGGCCCGGCGCGGCGATCTGGCGCGCGGCGGCGGTGACGGCGGCGATGCGCTCCGGCGTCTGCGGATGGGTCGCGAGCATGTCGAGGCGCTTGTCCTCCGCACTCTGCTGCTGCTGTCCGCTGTTGCGGAAGGCGGTGTTGCGCCCGAGCGTGTTGAGGAAGCGGCTCGCGCCGYAAGGGTCGTATCCGGCGCGGGCGAGGCTGGTCACGCTGATCTTGTCGGCCTCGAATTCCTGTTGGCGCGAGAACCGGGCGAGGGAGAGCTTCGAGCCCGCCTGGACCGCGGCGCTCTGGTTCGGATCCTTCAGCACCTGCGAGACGACTTGGTTGACCAGGGCCGATTCCGCCTCCTTCTCGGCGCGCTGGACCGCATGCTGGGCGGTAACGTGCCCGATCTCATGGGCGAGGACCGAGGCAATCTCCGAGGTGTCGTTGGCGAGCGCCAGCAGGCCGCGCGTGACGTAGAGCCGGCCGTTGGGCAGAGCGAAGGCGTTGACCGCCGGCGAGTTCAGGATGGTGATCTCATAGGCGCCGATCTGGCCGTCGCTGGTCTTGGCGAGGCGCTGGACGATGTCGTCGAGCGCGGCCTTGGTGCGCGGCGCGCGATATTCCCCGCCGAAGGCCGCGAGCAGGCGCTGATGCTCCTGGTCGGAGGCGCGCTGGACGGGGCTGATGCGCGGCGCGATCTCGCCGTCGCCCGACATGCTGGCCGGCAGCACGGAGGTCTGGTCGCCGAAGCACCCGGCGAGCAGCAGCGCGAGGGCAAGGGCGCCGAGCCGCTTGCCCCGTCCTGCGAACCGTGTTGGCCAGACTTTCCGCATCCCTCAGTCGATCAGTTCCAGCGCGGCGCGCGAGGTGACTTCGAGCAGAAGGCCACCGCGGCCCGCGAGCACGCCATAGGCTCGCAGGCGTTTACCGCCGAGTGCAGCCGGGGTCCAGCCCGCCTCCTTCAGTTCGCGCCAGAGCTTGCGTGACAGAACGATCGAGGCCGCCTCCCCGGGCCGGCGCGAAAAGTTCAGATAGGTCCGCTGCGAGCGCTCGCCCACGGACGCGATCCGGCCTTCCAGCATGACGTAGCGCCCCTCCTGCCCCTTGACGGCGGCGAGATCATGACCGTCGATCGCCAGCGGCGTCAAACCTTGGGCCGCCGGCGGCAAAACTTGCGAGGCAGAGGTTACCTTTGTCTGAATCGCGGTGGGGCCGGGCGCGCAACGCGCTACCTGCGCTTCTGCCAGGGGCAGGGCGGCGCCGCTCTTCTGGAGCAGTTGCGCGATCTCTTCGCGCCCGGCACCGGGCGCGGCCTCGAGGAAGAGGCGGGCCGGCCAGCGACCCCAGCGATCCTTCTCGCCGGTGATCGCAAGCAGGATGTTGCGGCCGAGAAAGGGCGCGAGCCCGGATCGGAAACGGGTATCCTCCGCCGCATCCTGGCGAGGTGCCAGGCCGACCAGCCGCAAGGCGCGGCCATCGGCCAGGAGCGGATCGCCGGCTGCGTCGAAGCCCGAGAGGCGTGCCGGTACCGTCTCGACCGCCTCGACGCCGCAGGGCGTGGCCGAGCGGGCGGCAAGCGGCAGGGCGCCGAGGAGCCACAGGCCGAGAAGAAGGGGCTTCACCGTCATCGTGGTTATGCTACAGGGAGTTTCGTGCGTCCCGGTAGCTCAGCAGGATAGAGCAACGGTTTCCTAAACCGTAGGTCAGGGGTTCGAATCCCTTCCGGGACGCCATTTTACCCTCCCGTTCCCATCTGAGAATTGGCTCGGCCATGGCATCGGGCCGGACGGCGGAATCCGCTTTTCCCGAACCATCCGATACAACACCAGGCAGATCGATCGCCGTTATCGCGCCCGGCAGGGCGCGCGGCGATCTAGGCGTCAGGTTTCCGGCAAGCTATGCAGGGGGCATGGATACCGTCGCGCCGCAAGAGCTGTTCTCCCATGTCCGCATCGTCATGGGCATGGTGATCGGCCTCGGCATCACCCGCATGCTCCTGGGCATTGCCGGCTTTATCCAGCATCCCGGCCGCAATCGCGTCTCGCTGCTGCACATGCTCTGGGTCGGCTCGATCCTGCTCGAGCTGGCGCTGTTCTGGTGGTGGGAGTTCGCGCTGTCGCGGATCCCGAGTTGGAGCTTCGGCGTCTTCCTGTTCCTGATCGGCTATGCCGTCGTGCTCTATCTGCTCGCGGCCCTGCTCTTCCCGGATTCGATTGCGGAATATGCCGGCTACGAGGATTTCTTCATCAAGCGGCGGCGCTGGTTCTTCGGGCTGCTCGCCGTCGCCTTCCTGCTCGACGTCGTCGACACGCTGATCAAGGGGCTCGACCATTGGAGCCAGCTCAGCAGGGCCGATCTCGGCATAGCCGATGACGCAAGGCGCGAGCGCGACATGCAGGTCGAGCAGGTCGCCCGCCATGCCGCAATCGAGCACGAAGCGGGTATAGGCGATGGTGGCCTGATGCTCCGGCGCGGCTTCGATCGCCTCGGGCGAGAGGCCCCAGCGGCCGCAGAGCCGGACATGCAGATCCATCTCGACATCGAGGATGGCGTCGAGGCCCGCCTTGGCGGCGCGCATATCGGCGAGGCTGCGGCCCTTGTAGATCGCCAGCGCATAGGCGCGCGCGAACTGGATCAGGAAGAGATAATCCTGGACGAGGTAGTCGCGGAAGGCCTCCTGCGGCAGGGTGCCTGCGCCCATCCGGCGGACGAAGTCGTGATCGACGTAAGATTGCCAGTCGCTGCTGGCTGCGGCCTTCAATCGCGCGAAGAGATCCATCTCAGTGCTCATAGGCGGAGTCGAAAAAGGCCAGCTCAAGCGCGACCGAGCGCAGGAAGAAATCGCGGCTCAACGCCGCCTCGGCCGGGCCGACGCGGTCGAGTTCGGCGCGCAGGAAGGCGACGAAATCGCGGAAGTCGGGATTGTCGTGCAGGGTGATCCATTCGGCATGGACGAAGTTTTGCGGCAGCGGCGCCGTCGCCTTCGTCGCCCAGTCGAGATAGAGCCACTCCGCCACGTTCAGGACGGCTAGGGCGGCGGCGTAGGAGCGGGTCGCGGCGGCGTCCCGCATGATCGCCTTGAAGCCGGCCGTGGCCTGCGTGTCCGGGCGCTGCTCGCGCTCGGCGGCGGTCACGCCGAGCGCCTCGAAGGCGCGCAGGAAATAGGTGTTCTCCTCGCCTGAGACCATGCCGATGAAACGGCCGAAGCGCAGCCGCGCCTCGAAGCTGTCGGTGGTGGCGACGGCCGCGCCGAGCAAGGTGAGGAAGGCGTCGAGAAAGCGGTGATCCTGGATCAGGTAGCGCGCCATCACGGCGTCGGAGACCGTTCCGGAGAGCAGCTCGCGCACGAAGCGATGCTCCGTCGCCTGCGACCAGAGCGGCTCGCTCGCCTGCCGCAAGGTCTCGCTGAAACGTTCGGTCATCATGTCGTCTCCGGAAGGGCACGCATCACGGCAGCGCCGGATCCGGGCAATCTAGGCGCGCCGGGAATTCCGCTCAACTCTTTGTTCCATATGGAAAATTGGAACAGTTCGAAGATGCAGGGCAGCCGCCGTGGGCGATCAGGCGGTTGCGGTTCCGGCCTTCGCGAAGGGGGCGAAATGGCGGACGACCTGACGGTAGACGCCCTGCTTGAAGGGGATGATCAGCTCCGGCGTCTCGGCAAGCGGGGCCCAGCGCCAGGCGTCGAACTCGGCCTTGTGGCCGCCGGCGGGCGTGAGGATGTCGATTTCGCTTTCGGAGCCGGTGAAGCGGAAGGCGAACCAGCGCTGCGCCTGGCCGCGCCAGCGGCCTTTCCAGGCCTCCTGGCCGATATCGACCGGCAGATCGTAGCTCAGCCAACCCGGCGCCTCGGCCAGGAGCTCGACGGAGGTGATGTTGGTCTCCTCCTGCAATTCGCGCCGGGCGGCTTCCAGCGGCGTCTCGCCCTTGTCGATGCCGCCTTGCGGCATCTGCCAGGCATGGCCGGGGGCGACATGCTCGCGCTTGGTCTTGTCGGCGCGCCGGCCGATGAAGACGAGGCCTTCGGCATTGAACAGGGCGAGACCCACGCAGGGGCGGTAGCCTTCGGGGGCGGCGTCGGTCATCGCGGAGATCCGGTCGGGAGAGAGCTTGCGGGGCGCGAGCCTGGGCCGAGCGAGCCTGTGCTCTTGGGGTTGCGGAAACCCCGCGCGGCGCTCACCGGCACGATCGCGATCTTCTTGGCTTCGAGGGATTGCGCCCATTGCGCGATCCGCTCGATCGAGACGGGCAGGGCGCTCGCCGCCGCGACGACGATGCCCTGGTCGCGCGCCATCGCTTCCAGATTGGCGAGCTCCTTGTCGATGGCGTCGGCGCGCGCCACCGTGTCGATGGTCCGATCGATCCTGAGCGCCGGGATCTGGGCGCGGCTGGCCGCCGGCGCGAGCTGGCTGCGCGCCGAGGAGCCGTCATCGACGACCAGGAGCCCGCGCCCGGCGAGATCGCGCAGGATCGGCGAGAGGGCGCCTTCATCCGCCGTCAGCCGGCCGCCGAGGAAGTTGATGATGCCGACATAGCCAGTGAAGCGGCCGAGCGACCAGTGCAGCTTGTCGAGATTGTCGGAGGCCTTCGGGCCGGTCAGCAGCGTATGCGGGCCGGGATCGTTGTCGGGATAGTCGAAGGGCTCCATCGGGAGCTGGAGCAGGACCTCGTGCCCCTCGCCACGGGCGCGCTGGACGGTGCGCTCCAGCTCGGTGCCATAGGGCGCGAAGGCGAGCGAGACCTGCGGCGGCAGCCGCGTGATCGCATCCGACGTGCCGCTCTGGCTGATGCCGAGGCCGCCGACGATCAGCGCCACCCGTCCGGCCGGCTTGGTCGCGGGGGCCGGGCCGAGCGGGCGGGCGTAGATCTGCGCCGGGGTGGCGCCGTCCGGTGCGGTCTTCGGCAGCAGGCCGTAGCGCGTGCGCTCGACGAGGCGGTTATCGGGGGCCGGGGCGAGCTTGATCGGGCCGGCGTCGTCGGGAACGGTGATGATGATGGCGCCGGGTGCGTCCGAATCCGGGCGGTAGACGGTGACGCCCGCATTGCTCTCGAGCTGCGCGGCGCTGGCGGGGCCTCGCGGACCGGGATTGGTCCCGGGGTCCGGGCCGGCCGAGACGGCGACCGGCGGTGCGGCGCGCTTCTCGATGCTCGCGACGGCCATGGGTTCGCCACCATCGGGATCGCGGCGCAGGGCGACGACGAGGAGGAGGCCGAGAAGCACGGTGCCGACGAAGCCGGCCGCGGCGGTCGCAAGCCAGCGCCCCCACGGCCTGTTCGCGCGCGCAGGCTTGTCCTGGCCGAGCGGCCGGTTGAGGTCCGTGAGCGGCATTCCGGCCAAAGGTCAGCCGTCCTAACAGATTGCGACGCGGACCCGAATCAGTGGTCCGCGCGCTAGTCTTGTCGTCTTAGCCGCCCGCCGTCGAGCCCCGAGGCGCGCTCGGGGCCGCTCGTCAGGGCTTGGGCGCTTCCGGCGTGGCCGGCGCCGCGGGGGCGGCCGGAGCGGGAGCGGGCGTTGCGGCCGGGGTCTCGGCCGGCTTCTGGGCGAGCGCGGCGGCATCCTTCTTCACGCCGTGAAGCAGGTCGATCGCCGCGATGAGCTGCGTGTCCTTCTTGGGATCGTTCGGGACATAGGAGCTCGAGCCGGACTGTTCCTCGCCCTCGCCGGCCTTGAGATGGCCCTTGAGTGCGGCTTCGCCCTTGTTGTCGACGAGCTTGTCCTTGAGCTCGGCCGGGATGTCCTGCAGCACCTCGATGTCCGGGGTGATGCCCTTGGCCTGGATCGAGTTGCCCGACGGGGTGTAGTAGCGCGCTGTGGTCAGGCGCAGGCCGCCATTCGAGCCGAGCGGGATCACGGTCTGCACCGAGCCCTTGCCGAAGGAACGCGTGCCGATCAGCGTGGCGCGCTTGTGGTCCTGCAGGGCGCCGGCGACGATCTCGGCCGCCGAGGCGGACGAGCCGTTGATCAGCACGACGACCGGCTTGCCCTTGGTGAGGTCGCCCGACTTGGCATTGAAGACCTGCGTCTCCTCGGCGTTGCGGCCGCGGGTCGAGACGATGCGGCCGCGCTCGAGGAAGGCGTCGGAGACCAGCACGGACTGGTCGAGGCGCCCGCCGCGGTTGTTGCGCAGGTCGATGATGTAGCCTTTGAGCTTGTCGGCGCCGATCTCGCTGGTGGTCTTGTCGATCGCCTTGCGCAGGCCGTCATAGGTCTGCTCGGAGAAGGTGCCGATGCGGATATAGGCGATGTCGCCCTCGACGCGCTCCTCAACCGCCGGAACGACGATGGTCTGGCGGGTCAGGGTGAAGTCCAGCGGCTCCGTCTTGCCGGGGCGCTCGACCTTCAGCGTCACCTGGGTGTTGATCAGGCCGCGCATCTTGTCGACCGCCTGGGTGAGGGAGAGCCCCTTCACCTCGGTGCCGTCGATCTGGCGGATGATGTCGTTGGCGAGGATGCCGGCTTTGGAGGCAGGCGTGTCCTTGATCGGCTTGGCGACCTTGAGGACGCCGTCCTCCATCGTCACCTCGATGCCGAGCCCGCCGAACTGGCCGCGCATGTCGGTGTCCATCTCGCGGAAGGACTTGGCGTCGAGATAGGAGGAATGCGGGTCGAGCGAGGAGACCATGCCGTTGATGGCGGCCTCGATCAGCTTCTGCTCGTCGGGCTTGTCGACATAGTCGGTGCGGATCTTCTCGAAGATGTCACCGAACAGGTTGAGGCTGCGATAGACCTCGGCCGAGGCGGCGACGGCGCTGGTCGAACTCAACAACCGCGTCTGGGTAGCCAGTCCGGTCAGGCCCGCGCCCATGATGGCGCCGGCGAGAACGAGAGAAACCTTGCGCATCATCCGCGAACCTTTTCGCCTTGCGATTTCGTCCACCACGGCGTCGGATCGACCGAAACACCGTCTTTTCTGAATTCTATATACAGGACCGGCTGGCCGGTTCCCACTCCTACTGTCGTCGCCGCAGCTTCCGATGTTTCGCCCATCACCGCAACCGGCTCGCCGGCGAGCACGAACTGGTTGAGGGCGACATCGATGCGCTGCATTCCTGCCAGCAATATGTAGTATCCGCCGCCGGCATTCAGGATCAAGAGCTGCCCGAAAGAGCGGAACGGACCCGCATAAACCACCCAAGCGTCAGAAGGCGCCGAAACTAGGGCGCCGGAACGGGTTTCCAGTGAAATCCCGCGCGTGGTGCCGCCGGCGCCGTCCGCATCGCCAAAACCACGCAATCGTGAACCCGCGGCGGGCAGCGAGAGCAGGCCGCGGGCGTCGGCGAAGGCGATCTTGGGGGCGAGCCGGGCCGGGTCCTTGAAGGCGAGCGCGGTCATGCGTTCGCGCTGCTCGCGGGTTTCCTGCTCGATCGCCTGGCGGGCCGCCTCCGCCGCCTTGCTCGCGACGGAGATCTCCTTCTCGATCTTCTCGACGAAGTCGCGC
The DNA here is from genome assembly GCF_052113865.1 of Allobosea sp. TAB14. Taxonomy (NCBI): domain Bacteria; kingdom Pseudomonadati; phylum Pseudomonadota; class Alphaproteobacteria; order Hyphomicrobiales; family Alloboseaceae; genus Allobosea; species Allobosea sp. TAB14. The sequence continues at coordinate 24,523 of NZ_JBFRDQ010000120.1, forward strand.
ATCGAGCGCGCCTGGCCGGCGAGCTGGTCGCCCAGCGCCTTCTGYGCATCGACATCCTTGGCCGCGCTGGCCTCGCGCTCGCGCCTTGCCTCGATCAGCGATGCCAGGCGCTGGCGCTCGGCCGCGAGCTGTTCCATCTCCGCGCCGATCCGGGTCTTTTCCGCGGCGATGTTGTCGCGCAGCCGCACCAGCTCGGCGAGGTCGGTGCCGAGAATCTCGACCTCCTGCCGCAGGTCCGGCACCACGGCGCCGAGCAGCATCGAGGCCCTGACCGCCTCGAGAATATCCTCGGGCCTGACCAGCACGGCCGGCGGCGGGCGCCGGCCGATGCGCTGGAGCGCCGCCAATACCTCGGCGATCAGCCCGCGTCGGCTCTCGAGCGAGCGGCGGATTGCCGCCTCGCTGGATTGTGACAGAGCGAGCCGCTTCTCGAGGTCGCCGAGCTTCTCTTCGCCGGCCTGGGTGCGGGCCGTCGTGTCGAGCAGGGCCTTGTTGAGCGCGGCGCGGTCGGCGCGGATCGCGGCGATCTCGCCTTCGAGCTTGCGGCGGACTTCGATATTGCCGTCGAGGCGCTGCTCGATGGCCTTCAGCTCGGCCTCGCGCGCCTGCTTCTCGACGAGCTTCTGCATCGCCTCGCGCTGGAAGGCGTCCGGATCGGGCGGGGCGCTCTGGGCGAGCAACGGCGATGCCGTGCCGAGGAGCAGGGCGGCAGCTAGGCCCAGACGGGGGAGCGCGGTGCGAATCATCGGCTAAGCGCGAGTCATACGCGATGATAGGGGTGCCCGGCGAGGATCGTCATCGCCCGGTAGACCTGCTCCAGCACGAGCGCGCGCACGATCTGGTGCGGCAGGGTGAGCGCTCCGAAGGCGAGCGTGATGTCGGCGCGGTCGCGGATCACCTCGCTCAAGCCGTCGGCACCGCCGATGACGAAGCTGGCATGGGCGGTGCCGCCATCGCGCGCGGCAGCGAGGCGGCTGGCGAAGGCTTCGCTGCCGAGATTCTTCCCGCGCTCGTCGAGCGCGACGATCAGCCCGGGCGACGGGAGCCTGGCGAGGATCGCCTCGCCCTCGTCGCGCTTGCGCTCCTCCGGCCGGCGGCCCCGGCTTTCCGGCAATTCGACGATCTCGGGACCGCTGAAGCCGATGGTCCGGCCGAGCGCCACCGCGCGCTCGCGGTAGCGCTCGCAGAGCTCGCGTTCCGGCCCGTCCTTGAGCCGGCCGACCGCAATAAGCGCGAGCCGCATGAGGGTTTCGACCCTATGCTGAGA
>NZ_JBFRDQ010000121.1:0-12811 GCF_052113865.1 Allobosea sp. TAB14
GGCTCAGGCCGTTCCGATCAGCTGCTYCAGCCCGATAGGGAAGCGGCGGCAGCGAATGCCKGTCGCGTGCCAAACCGCGTTGGCAATGGCTCCGGCCGAACCTGTAATGCCGATCTCGCCGACGCCCTTGATACCGAGCGCGTTGACGTGGGGGTCATGTTCGTCGACCAGGATTGCCTCGACATGCGGCACGTCGGCATTGACCGGGACATGGTACTCGGCGAGATCGCCGTTCATGATCCGGCCCGAGCGCCTGTCGATGATCGCCTTCTCGTGCAGCGCAAAGGAGATGCCCCAGATCATGCCGCCATAATACTGGCTGCGCACGAGATGCGGGTTRATGATCCGCCCSGCGGCGAAGGCGCCGATCAGCCTGYTGACGCGAATCTGGCCGAGATCGGGATCGACCTTCACCTCGGCGAAGACCGCGCCATGGGCGTGCATCGCATAGCTTTCCTGCGCCGCCGGATCGGCCGCGGCCTTGCCGCTGGCTTCGATCTGCTTCAGGCCGGCCCGCGCGAGGATGTCGGCATAGGCCTCGCTGCGACTCTCGTCGTCGCGCCGGTGCAGGCGGCCCTCGCGGGCGATCACGCCCTGGTTGCCGGCGCCGAACAGAGGCGAGCGCTCGTCGCCGGTCGCGAGATCGGCGAGCTTGGCGATGACCGCMGCGCCTGCGTTGTGGATTGCCATGCCSGCCGTGGCCGTATGGGCCGAGCCGCCGGCAATGCCGGCATCGGGCAGATCCGAGGTGCCCGAGGCGAAGTCGACCTTGTCGAGGTCGAGGCCCAGGCCGTCCGCGGCGATCTGCGCCAGCGCCGTCCAGGCGCCCTGGCCCATGTCGTGGGCGCCGATCTCCATGCGGCCGGAACCATCCGCCCTGATGATGGCGCGGGCCTGCGCCTGGAACATCAGCGCGGGAAAAGTCGCGGTGCCAACGCCCCAGCCGACGAGGAAGCCGGCTTCGTCCCGCATCGAACGCGGTGCGAGCGGCCGTGTCGACCAGCCGAAACGCTCCGCCCCTTGCGCGTAGCACTCGCGCAGAGCCTTCGACGAAAATGGCTTGCCGGAGATCGGCTCGACCTCGGCATAGTTTTTCAGGCGGAAGGCGAGCGGGTCCAGGCCACAGGCGAAGGCCGCCTCGTCGATGGCGCTTTCCAGCGCGATCGAACCGGTCGCCTCGCCKGGCGCGCGCATGAAAAGCGGTGTCCCCGTATCGGTGCGCACCGCCTCATGCGCGGTCGCGATCGCCTTCGCCGCATAGAGYGTGTGCGAGGCATCCGCGGCCGGCTCGAAGAAGTCATCGAAGCTGCTCGACGCCGTCAGGGCGTGATGATCGAGCGCGGTCAGCCGGCCTCCCGCATCCGTGCCCAGCCGCAGCGTCTGGCGGGTCGGCGCGCGATGGCCGACCGGGCCGTACATCTGCTCGCGGCGMAGCACCAGCTTGACCGGGYGGCCGACSAGCTTGGCCGCCATGATGCCGAGCACTTGCGGGCCGGCAACCAGCCCCTTTGAGCCGAAGCCGCCGCCGAGGAAGGGGCTGCGGATATGGATCGTCTCYGGCGCGATGCCGAACAGGCCGGCGATGCGCGCTTGAGCCATCGCCATGCCCTGGCTCGGCGTGTCGWTCACCAGGCCGGCCTCGGTCCATTSCGCGACGATGGCRTGGGGCTCCATGGCGTTGTGATATTGYGAGGGCGTCTCGTAGACCGCCTCGGTCACCTTGGCGGCGTCCTTGAGCCCTTGCTCGACATCGCCATGGCTGACGGCGGGCGGGTTGCCGACGCCGACGYCGGGCGGCACGAAACGCTCCCCGTCGAGRCCGAYGCGTGCCGTYTGCGTCTCATAGACCGGCGCCAGCAGGGTTGCGCCTTCGGTCGCCGCCTCCAGCGTCTCGGCGATCACGACCGCGATCGGCTGGCGCGGGTAGCGCACCTTGTCGTTCTGCAGCAGGTCGAGCCGGAACATGAAGGGGTTGCTCTTCTCGTCCGGGTCCATGGCGAGCTTCGGCTTATGCGCCGGGGTCATGACGTCGACGACGCCGGGATGGGCTTTGGCGGCAGCGACATCGAGCGAGGCGACACGGCCGCGAGCGATGCCGGCGACCGCCATCACCGCGTAGAGCATGCCGGCCGGATGATTGTCGGCGGCGTAACGGGCGGCGCCGGTGACCTTGAGGACACCGTCGCGGCGGGTCAGCGGCTGGCCGATATTGGAGCCGTGGCGCTGATGCCGGGCAGATTGGCCGAGCGTGATCTCAGGCATGTGCGAGCGCTCCGGGCATGGTCGAGAAAGGGGAGGCGGGCAGGGCGGCGATCTGCGCGGGCGTGCCCGCCGCGGCYTCGTTCAGSGCGCGGACRAGGATGCGRCGCGCSAGYTCGATCTTGTGAGCRTTGTGGCCGGASGGCTTGGCTTCGGCCAGGGCGATCTCGGCCGCGCGCTTGAACGCCTCGGGCGTCGGCTYGGCACCGACGAGCAGGGCTTCCGCCTCGCGGCAACGCCAGGGCTTGGCCGCGACGCTGCCGAGCGCGAGCCGTACCTGCGCGATCCTGCCGGCTCCGAGCTGAAGCGCGGCGGCGGCTGAAACCACCGCGAAGGCATAGGAGGTGCGCTCGCGTAGCTTGAGATAACGGCTATGGGACGCGAAAGCCGCCGCGGCGGCCGGAAGCCTGACGGCCACGATCAGGTCACTGGGTTCGAGCACRGTGTCMCGTTCCGGATGTTCTCCGGGCAGGCGATGCAGCGCGTCGAGCAGGATGTCGCGGCGKCCRTCGCGGCCTTCGACCTCGACGATCGCAYCGAGTGCCGCGAGCGGCACACAGAAATCGGACGGATGCGTCGCGATACAGGACCGGCTCCAGCCGAGCACGGCATGGCCGCTGTTTTCGCCCTGAAGCGCATCGCAGCCGCTGCCCGGCACGCGCTTATTGCAGGCGCTCTCGACGTCGTAGAAATAAGCGCAGCGCGTCCGCTGCAGCAGGTTTCCGCCGACCGTGGCAGCGTTGCGCAATTGCGCGGAAGCGCCCGAGAGCAGCGCCTCGCTCACCATCGGGAAGGCCTCTGCGAAGCCGGTGTCATAGGCAAGCGTGGCGTTGCGCACCATCGCACCGATGCGGAAGCCGCCATCGGGCAAACGCTCGATCCGGTCGAGACCCGGYAGATGCGTCACATCGACGAGGCGATCGGGCCGGGCCACGCCCACCTTCATCAAGTCGAGCAAATTGGTGCCGGCCGCGAGATAGACTGCGCCCGTTCGCGCGGCTGCGGCGACGGCCTCGGTGACCGAGGCGGGGCGGATATAGTCGAAGATCTTCACGCCGCGGCCCTCCCGTCGCCGGCCATCGCCTTCTGCGCGTCCAGCACGGCCTCGGTGATGCCGGCATAGGCGGCGCAGCGGCAGATATTGCCGCTCATCAGCTCGCGGATGCGCTCGGGATCGTCTCCGGCCTGTCCCTCGCGGATCAGCCCGATCGCGCTCATGATCTGGCCCGGCGTGCAGAAGCCGCACTGGAAGCCGTCATGGGCGATGAAGGCCTCCTGTACGGGATGCAGCGCGCCCTCCCGCCCGACGCTCTCGATGGTCTCGACGCTGGCGCCGTCGAGGCTGACCGCCAGAGCGAGACAGGAGTTGATGCGCCGGCCGTCGACGAGCACGGTGCACGCGCCGCATTGGCCGCGGTCGCAGCCCTTCTTGGTGCCGCTGAGGTCGAGGCGCTCCCGCAGGAGGTCGAGAAGGGTGACCCGGGGATCGTCGAGCTCGATCCGTCGCAAGTCACCGTTGATGGTCAGGTTGATGGAGAAAATCATACACCGTTCCAATCAAATGAGGCGTCTGGTCTGGCTGTCGCGGCGGCCTTGGGGCATGCTCCTTCRACCGCGGCGTCGCGCATCGGGTCCAGCGATCGCATGTCGCGGAGGCGGGARCGGCGATCGCGGCCGCCCCTGACAATACGGAGGCATCCTCCGTTTTACAAGGTTTCCAGGAAAGTTTCGTGTCGACAGCGATGAAGGAAGAGCCCGCCAGCACCGGACGCAAGCCCCGCGCGGACGCCGCTCGCAATCGCGATCGGTTGCTCCAAGCCGCTCGCGAGGTCTTCGGCACCGGRCGCGCCGAAGCGAGCCTGGAGGCGGTTGCGCGGCAGGCTGGCGTTGGAATCGGCACGCTCTATCGGCACTTTCGGACCCGCGAGGCCTTGTTCGAAGCGGTTTACCGTCACGAGGTCGATCAGCTCGCCGCGCTGGCCGGGACGCTRGCGAAGGAGGCCGGACCGGTCGAAGCCTTGCGGCAATGGCTGCAGGCACAGGTCCAGCTGGTCGCGACCAAGAAGGGGATGCTCGCGGCCCTKGCGCTGGCGGCGCACGCACCCGCCGAYCTCTACGCCTATTCTTTCGAGCGGCTGACGGCTGCCATCGGGACCCTCCTGRACCGRGCKGTGGAAGCSGGTGAGTTGCGCTCCGATGTTAGCGCGGAGGAGATTCTGCGCGCGCTGATCGGCATGTGCTACCTGCACGATAAGCCGGGATGGCAGGCCACGGTCGTGCGCCTCGCCAATATATTCGTCGACGGCCTTTTGGTCCCTGGGGTTCGCCCTGTCGATAGCAGCAAAGCGTAACGMGGGCTGTTCTCAAACCTCGACCGCCAAGGAGCGTATRGGTGGCGCCGACTTTSGTGCTCCGGCCTGGAGTCCGCTATAGGCCGGTCACAAAGCCCGATCCGAAACGTCGACTTTCGCGTACGGCATGGCCTTGAGCTCGATCGTGCACAGCCTGGCAATTGGGCAAGCGCAGGAAAGAGAAGCGCGAGTCGTCTGAGGCACGTCAGACAATRTCTATCCGCTTGACCAGCCTCACGCCCGCGCTGTGGACCACTTGCAAGGGGCATTCCATCCCTACCGCTTTCAGCTTAGCGCGCAGGCGCGCCAGAAGCGCGTCGAAACGCCGGCTTTCGGGGTCGATCCGAGCATGGCCGAACAGGCCCRTGATCAGATCCCGCGAAACCGTCTCGTCCGGCCGCGTYGCCAGATGCTCGAGCAGGATCACCTCCCGAAYYGAAAGCTTCACCGATCTGGTGTCCGGAGAACGCAGMACTTGCGTTTGCCGATTGAGTCTTCACGCTACGCCCTCAGGCGCCTCGATGGCAGTGACTCGTCTCGCGCCTGCRATTTCGTCTGATCCKCGGCGCATACGTCGGCCGAGATTGAGGACCGCCAACGCGAGCTCCTCGGTGTCGACGGGCAGGCCAGGGCGAGCACCGAAGGTCYCTTTCCGGTCGGTTAGTGAATGTCGCCTGATGGCGCTATTTCGGCATTCGGATTATCCCGTGGGGGCTTGCTACCACAGGCGTTTGACTGCGAAGCCGTCGAATAGCGCTTCGTTCGATATCAGCACCATGTCCTCGGATTGAGCCTGGGCAATCAGGAAGCGGTCGAACGGGTCCTTGTGTGCAATGTTCATCTCACCGGCTCGCAGGGCATGGTGGACGGTGATCGCCAGTTCAGCAAAACCCTGATCGGCGATGATCGTCTCGAAGTCCTGCGCGAGCAGGGCGGCGTCAGGGAGCTTGCCTATGCGGAATTTGGTGGCAACCTCCATGGCTGAGGCGGCACTGACGGCAACGCTGTTGCCCTCGTCCTCGATAGCCTCGCGGGCCCGACGGCTCAGCGCCTTGTCACCCGCAAGCCACCAAATCAGAGCATGGGTATCAAGCAGCAGCCTCAAGTGAGATTCCATCCCACGAGCTCACCCTCGGGCAACGGCTCGTCAAAGCGCGCATCGACGGCAATCTTTCCTTTGAGTGCCCCAAAGCGCCGCTTGCCGCGTGGCGCAACCGGCACCAGACGGACTGCCGGCACGCTACCACGAGCGATGACGACATCTCCGCCCTCCAGGGCGTCTGCGATCAGTTTGGATAGATTGGTCTTCGCATCGTGAACCGAGAACTGGGCCATGAGCATTCTCCTTAGCTAAGGATATAGCTAAGCGCTCCGCACCACGCAAGAACCGTGCTGTTTTCGGGCTGAACCACAATCCGCTGCGCACGACTCCCACGGAATAATCCGGATAGCCGCAATTTCCGCAAATCCGCTGSTGGAGAGCTGGCTTAGCCGGATCGACATCGTCGCGATCCAGCAGGCCGGCGCGACCTTTTACACGATACGGGTTTCCGTCCTGGCAGAGGAATATGCGCGCCTCGCGCCCCAGCGGGTCACCGCCGGCATGCAGGCCGACGTCTTCGTCCAGACCGAAGACTGCACGCCGTTCGAATACATCGTCAAGCCGCTCAGGGATCAGAGCACGAACTCGACTTTGGTGATGCTGCGCCAGGAGCCGACGTTGGCGCTTCGTGGAAAACCGGACATTGTTTGGCTCCCACCCTCAGCGCCCTTCGGCTGGGGTAGGAAGCCGCGACCGCGATCGGCGCAGAGCAGCGCTTCACGCGTCGTATCGGCTGATGACCGTACCCTTGAGCTCCGGCGTGGTGCGCTGGTTGAAGGCATGCAGCTTGACCTGCGCCGAGCGGCCCAGCGCTATCTGGTCGATGTCGGGACGATTGATCCGGACTTCGAGCCGCAAGGAATCCTCGGCCGGCACGATTCGCTTCCTTCCGCCGTTGAGGGAAAAACGATGSCGCAGGGGCGCATCTTTCRAACGGCTGAGCACTTCCGCTTACTGATCGCGAAAATGCCATCACAAAGGAACTCGCGAAGAGATCATCGGTTAAATCTGCTGTGCTGTCGCCGACAGTTCSRATGGATGCTGGATGGCYGCCATGACTGACAAAACCGGCGAGATTTTYCGTTTATTTWTTGACGATTACAGTAGYTATTCMCAAGAGGAGATGAGTCTGCAGGAATATCTGCTGGGCTGCCGCGAAGACAAGTCGATGTACGCCTCTGCTGCGGAGCGGATGGTCGACGCGATTGGGACGCCAAAATTATTCGATACGAGCCAAGACGAACGCCTGGGTCGCATCTTCGCCAACAGGACGATAAAGATTTATCCTGCCTTCGCCGATTTCTTTGGCATGGAGGATACGATCGAGCGTATCGCCGGCTACTTCCGCTATGCCTCGCAAGGGTTGGAGGAGCGCAAGCAGATTCTCTATCTCCTCGGCCCRGTCGGCGGYGGCAAGTCATCGCTCGCCGAACGGCTGAAGAAGCTGATGGAGGAGCGTCCCTTCTATACGCTCAAGGTCGGCGGACAAATCAGCCCCGTCTTCGAATCGCCGCTCGGCCTGTTCCGGCCGGACCGCATGGGCGATCTCTTCGAGGACAAGTACGGGATCGCGCGCCGACGCYTGACMGGSTTGATCTCTCCCTGGACTGCGAAGCGRCTCGAYGAAGTCTCCGGCGACATCTCCCAGTTCAGCGTCGTCAAGCTGATGCCCTCGCGCCTGCGCCAGGTCGGCATCGCCAAGACKGAGCCGGGCGAYGAGAACAACCAGGACGTCTCGACGCTCGTCGGCAAGGTCGATATCCGCCAGCTTGAGAATTTCAGCCAGTCGGACCCGGACGCCTATTCCTATAGCGGYGGCCTGAACCGGACGACGCAAGGGCTGCTCGAATTCGTCGAGATGTTCAAGGCACCGATCAAAGTGCTGCACCCGTTGCTGACCGCGACCCAGGAGGGCAGCTATAACGGCACCGAGAATTTCGGGGGCTTCCCCTATCAAGGCATCGTGCTCGCCCATTCCAACGAGTCGGAATGGCTGCAGTTCAAGAACAACCGCAACAACGAGGCCTTCCTCGACCGCATCCTGGTGGTCAAGGTGCCGTATTGCCTGCGCGTCACCGAAGAACGGCAGATCTACGAGAAGTTGCTGCGCGAAAGCGAGCTGGCCGACAGTCCCTGCGCACCTGAGGTGCTCGACATCCTCAGCCGCTTCTCGGTCTCGACGCGGCTCGCCGAGCACGAGAATTCGCCGCTCTATACCAAGATGCGCGTCTATGACGGSGAGAACCTCAAGGAGCTCGATCCCAAGKCCAAGGCCATCCAGGAATATCGCGACGCCGCCGGCATCGACGAGGGCATGACCGGCGTCAGTACGCGCTTTGCTTTCAAGATACTKTCGCAGACCTTCAATTACGACACCGAGGAACTGGCCGCCGACCCGGTCCACCTGATGTACATCCTGGAAGGTGCGATCAAGCGCGAGCAGTTCCCCAAGGAGACGGAAGCGGCCTATCTCGACTTCATCAAGTCGGAGCTGGCAACGCGCTATGCCGAATTCATCGGCCACGAGATCCAGAAGGCCTATCTGGAATCCTATGGCGAATACGGCCAGAACCTGTTCGACCGCTACATCGCCTATGCCGATGCCTGGGTCGAGGACCAGGACTACAAGGACCCGGATACTGGCCAGATCCTGAACCGGCAGATCCTGGACAACGAATTGTCCCAGATCGAGAAGCCGGCCGGCATCGCCAATCCCAAGGATTTCCGCAACGAGGTCGTGAAGTTCACATTGCGCGCCCGGGCCAGAAACAACGGTCGCAACCCGTCCTGGACCAGCTACGAGAAGCTGCGCGAGGTGATCGAGAAGCGGATGTTCGGGCAGGTCGAGGACCTCCTGCCGATCATCAGCTTCGGCTCGAAGCAGGACAGCGTGACGGAGAAGCGGCACCAGGGCTTCGTGCAACGCATGGTCGAGCGTGGCTATACCGAGCGCCAGGTCCGGCGGCTCGTCGACTGGTATATGCGGGTCAACAAGGCGGGCTGACTGTCGGCCGGGAGCGCGCCATGCCGATCTTCATCGATCGTCGCCTGAACCCGAAGGACAAGAGCCTGGGCAATCGCCAGCGTTTTCTGCGCCGCGTGCGCACGGAGCTGAAGCGCAGCGTCCAAGACAATATTCGGACCGGCAAGATCGCCGATGTCGATCGCGAGCAGGCCATCTCCATGCCAGCTAATGGAACCGACGAGCCGCGCTTCCGCGAGGCGAAGGATAGCGGCCGCCGTCAGCATGTCCTGCCCGGGAACCAGCGCTTCTCTCCGGGGGACCAGTTGCCGAAGCCGGGGCAGGGCGGAGGCGGCATGGGATCGTCCCCGGGATCTCAGGTTGCCGAGGACGATTTCCGCTTCGTGCTGTCGCGCGAGGAGGTGCTCGACCTGTTCTTCGAGGATCTCGAGCTGCCCGACATGGTCAAGCTCAACCTCAGGGAAATCCTGACCTACAAGCCGCGGCGGGCAGGCTATTCGGTGAGCGGGGCGCCGACCAATATCAGCATCGCCCGCACCATGCGCAACAGCCATGGCCGCCGCATTGCGCTGCGGCGTCCCAAGCGCGAGGACGTCGAGGCGATTCTGCGCGAGCTCGCCAGGCTCGAAGCTGAGGAGGGGGTGGATCCCGGCGAACGCTATCGGCGCAGCAGCGCTCTGCGCGCGGAGCTCGTCCGGCTGGAGCGGCGGCGGCGGRTCATCGCCTTCGTCGATCCGGTCGATATCCGCTTCAACCGCTTCGACCCGCAGCCCCAACCGAATGCGAATGCAGTGATGTTCTGCYTGATGGACGTCTCGGGCTCGATGGGCGAACGCGAGAAGGACCTCGCCAAGCGCTTCTTCGTCCTGCTGCATCTGTTCCTGAAGCGGCGCTACGAGCGCACGGACATCGTCTTCATCCGCCACACGCACACGGCGCAGGAGGTGGACGAGGAGACGTTCTTCTACAGCACGCAGAGCGGTGGCACCGTCGTTTCCACGGCGCTGGAGGAGATGCAGAGCATCATCGCCAAGCGCTACCCTAGCCGCGAATGGAACATCTACGCCGCACAGGCCTCGGACGGCGACAATCTCGCCACGGATTCCGAACGCTGCCTCMGCCTAATGGACGGCGAGATCATGCGGCTCTGCCARTATTTCGCCTATGTCGAGATCATCGACGAGCGCGAGAGTGAGATCTTCGGCTCGACCAATAATGGCACATCGCTCTGGCGCGCCTATCATGCCGTCAAGGACCGGTGGCGAAATTTCGACATGAGTCGCATCGCCAAGGCGTCCGACATCTACCCGGTCTTTCGGCAGCTCTTCACCAAGCAGCCTTCTGTGCAGCGAGRCTGAGGGGAGAGAGCCGATGCTCAAGCACGCGCCCAGACGCGGTCTGCTGTTCTCCGGGTCGGACTGGAATTTCCAGACATTGTCCCACGCCTACGACGYCATCGACATCGTGGCGAAGGAGGAGCTCGGGCTCGATACCTACCCGGTCCAGATGGAAGTCATATCCTCGGAGCAGATGCTGGACGCCTATTCGTCGATCGGCATGCCGCTGATGTACCGGCACTGGTCGTTCGGGAAGCACTTCCTCTATCAGGAGCTGGTCTATCGCAAGGGCGGACGCGGGCTCGCCTATGAGCTCGTGATCAATTCGAACCCCTGCATCGTCTACCTGATGGAAGAGAACACCATGGCCCTGCAGGCCCTGGTGACGGCGCATGCCGCCTTCGGGCACAACCATTTCTTCAAGAACAACTACCTGTTCCGCCAATGGACCGATGCCGGCGCGATCTTGGGCTATCTGGATTTCGCTAAGAGCTACATCCAGCGCTGCGAGGAGCGGCACGGCGTCGCGGCGGTCGAAGCCATCCTCGATGCCGCCCATGCGCTGATGGAACAGGGCGTCTTTCGCTATCGCCGCCCGCCGCGGCTGTCCTCGGAGAAGCAGCGCGAAGGGCTGCGCGAGCGGCTGGATTACGAGGAGCGCTCCTATAACGACCTCTGGCGCACGATTCCGCGCCAGGCGGCGGCCGGTAAGGCTGGCGACACACAGGACGTGGCTGCCGAGCGGAAGAAGGCGCTGAACCTGCCCGAGGAGAACCTGCTCTATTTCCTCGAGAAGAACAGCCTGATCCTCGAACCCTGGCAGCGTGAGATCCTGCGGATCGTCCGGGTGGTCGCGCAATATTTCTACCCGCAGCGTCAGACGCAGGTGATGAACGAAGGTTGCGCGACCTTCGTCCACTACACCCTCATGAACGCATTGTTCGACCAGGGACGGATCGGCGAGGGCGCCATGCTGGAAATCCTGCGCAATCATGCCAATGTGGTCCTGCAGCCCGGTTTCGATGACCCCCGTTTCTCGGGCATCAATCCCTATGCGCTCGGCTTCGATATGATGCGGGACGTCCAGCGYATTGCGACCGCKCCAACGGCAGAGGACCGCGACTGGTTTCCCGAGATCGCCGGCACTGGCGACTGGCGCGCCATCATGCTCGAGGCTTGGGCCAATCACCGCGACGAGTCCTTCATCCGCCAGTATCTGAGCCCGGCCCTGATCCGGAAATGGCGGCTGTTTGTGCTGTCGGACGTGGCGAGCGAACGCGTCTACAACGTCGCCTCGATCCACAACGARCGCGGCTACGAACAGATTCGGTCCACTCTGGCCGAGCGATATGATATCGGCGCAAGGCATCCGGATATTCAGGTCGTGGACGTTGACCTCCTCGGCCAGAGGCACTTGCGCCTCCAGCACAAGATCAATCGCGGCATCCTGCTAGAAAGCGACAGCTGCGATGCGGTGCTGAGCTATGTTCAGGCGCTGTGGGGCTATGAGGTCAGCCTGCAAGGGGTCGATGCGCAGACCGGGGCCACCGTCTATGAACGATCCGGCCGCGAATTCGTCAGCTCGTCGTAGTCCGTGTCCACCATCAGCGGACCAGGTCGCCAGAAGCGATCATTTAGAGKTCCATCGTGATCCTCGCGATGGTCATGGTCTCCGACAGAATATTGCTACCGCGCTGGGCCGCGATACATGGCCGCCATAACGCACCGCCTCATATCCACGATGGCAAGGTCATGGACACGCGAGACCGGGCCGGCCTCGATGCTTATGCCCACYGCGTCRAGATAGCCGAGAGGTCGCGAAGCTTATTCCGGGACGACCCAGCCCCGCGCCTTGCCTAMGCTCACGAGTTCCTCAACCAGCCGCTTCATCTTGTCGGCTTCCTCATGCCTATCGGCAAGTGAATGAACCATCTGAAGGCGCCGCGCTTCCCGGAGCATCTTTGCCCAGGCTTCTTGTTCGTCAGGCACCTTTTGCGCCCTGGTCTCAATCAACGCCATCACTGGCCTGAAGAGAGCGGGYCTGCCCAGGCGTCAGRGTCATCGACGKATGCKCAGGCACGGCGACGAAGCCGTCAAACKGGATGCCAAGCCGCACGATGGCCTGATAGGCCGACACCGSCTGCGCTGCGCATTGCTGCGTMGTCAACGTCTCATCGTTTGAAGGGCCGGCTGCAGCCGAACCCGAGACAGCCGCCGCAAGAGCTACAATCGCTASGAGCTGCTTCATAGGTGCCTCCGCAGCCGGCTAGGTTTACGCACMTMTGAGAACSGGTCGCAGACGCTTCCGTTCCCAATGTGAGTGCGAAATGAAGCTCCTCGACACAGAAAGCCCSGCCGGTCGMGCGATCGAACTCRTCGCGATCTCGTCAAGCATGGCAGGCTGTCCAAGGCCGAGGCGAGGGTGATCGAAGACCTGGTGTGGCATCCCGGAAGGGCTGAGGCGTCGGCACGCCTTCATCAAGTCGTATGCTCGGGTTGTTGATGCCCGGCGAGATCTCGGGAGTGCGGATTGAGGCTATCCAAGTAAGGCTTCCGCAAACCGCTTCTAATACATCTTGTCCTACGAAACGACGGGCCGCCCGTACGGAGCAGGAGCAAGCTCGTGGATGCCGATAAGAAAGACGTCCCTCTGGATTACGAAGCCCTCGACGCTGGGGCCGGCGCGGGCCTGACCGATGCCCTGAAGCGTGTCGAGGAGTCAGTGCTGAGCGATGGCAAGAGCGGTTTCGAAATCGGGGGCAGGGGCCCAGCCCAAATC